>JAZQNI010000042.1:0-16654 GCA_045627265.1 Candidatus Cryptobacteroides sp. | reverse complement strand
CTGCCTTTGATGCTGCTGTCAGCAACACCGGCACTAGATTACTTCTCACCATACATGGGCACCGGAAAATCCGGCTATGTGTCCCCTGTTGCATCAATGCCATACGGCATGGTCGAGATGGCCACGGATACGGACGACAGAGGCACCGGGTACAAATATGCCCATGACTCCACCTTCGGCTTCAGCCACCAGCACAAATCCGGAAGCGGCGGCGGCTCGGACTACCTCGACATACTCTTCCTGCCCGTAGATGGCGAAGAATGGGCCGGGAAAGACAGCCTCGACTACCAGTACAAGACCCCGTTCTCCCACGAGAAAGAATGGTGCGAACCAGGCTATTATGCCGTCGAACTGCCGGAAATGCACGTCAAGGCCGAACTGTCGGCCTCCCCGAGGTGCGGAGTACATAAGTACAGCTACGGTTCCGAAGTGGCCAGGAAGGGTCTATACATCAATCTTGAGCACGGCAACAGATCCAATTGCACCATCTACCCTGAAGACTGCTACGACACCGTCAAGGTGGCATATCTGGAGAAGGTCAACCGCCATACCATACGGGGATACAGGATATCCAACGGATGGTGTCCGGAGCAGCACGTCTATTTCTATGCACGCTTCTCCAAGCCGGTCGATGACATTGTCTTCTTCGACAAGATGCATAGGAAAGAAGGAAAGGTACGTTCTCTCCAAGGCCAGGACGTACGCGCTGTGGTGACCTTCGCCGACAAGGACGGAGAGCCGCTCGAGATATCGGTCGGCATCTCGGCAGTCGATATGGCCGGCGCACGCAAGAACTACCGCGCAGAAGTACGCGGCCGCAGTTTTTCCGAAGTCAGGGAATCTGCGTTGGCTGCCTGGGAGAAAGAACTGTCCGCCCTGGAAGTCTCCGGATCAGACGAAGAGCACCTCAAGACCCTGTACACCTGCTTCTATCAGTCGCATCTGTACCCATGCCTCTACAGCGATGTGGACGGCCGCTACCGCAGCTCCGACAAACTCGTGCACAAAGGCCGATTCCGCTATTTCGCCGGAGTGCTGGGGCTCTGGGACACGTTCCGCGCCCAGCTGCCGCTGACCGGCATCATGCACCCGGACATCACCCTGGATCTGATGAAGACCTTCCAGGCGCACTTCGACAACTGCGGACAGCTGCCGATATGGACCCTTGCCGGCCAGGAAAACATGTGCATGATCGGCTACCATGCGATGCCGGTCATCGCCGACGCCTACGCACAGGGCGTGCGCGAAGGCTATGACGCGCAGAAGCTGCTGGATGCTATGACGACCTCGGCCTGCCGTGACACCTTCGGCTTCTTCCTGAGGCAATACAGAGGCGCCACCAACTACAGGGAGCTGCACTATGTGCCGTTCGACCGTGAGATATCATCCGCCTCCAAGACCCTCGAATATGCCTATGACGACTGGTGCATAGCGCAGATGGCGCGCATGCTCGGCCGTAAGGAGGTCGAGCAGGAGTACCTCGAACGCTCTCAATGGTACCGCAACGTGTTCGATCCTTCCGTCAATTCGATGCGCGGCCGCAAATCCGACGGCAGCTGGCGGGAGCCGTTCGATCCGTTCCTCTCCAACCACTGGCAGGAAAACGACGACTTCACGGAAGGGAATGCCTGGCAGTGGAACTTCTTCGTGCCTCACGACGGTGCTGGACTGATCTCCCTGTTCGGCGGTCAGGAGGGCTTCATCAGCAAGCTCGATTCGCTCTTCATCGTCAGCTCCGAGCTTCACGGAGCCAATCCTTCCGGTGACATCACGGGCCTGATAGGACAGTATGCCCATGGCAACGAGCCGAGCCACCACACAATCTACATGTACAACTACGCCGGTCAGCCATGGAAGACCCAGCAGAGGATCACACAGGTGGTCAACACCTTCTATAACAGCGGTATAGACGGCATCTGCGGCGATGAAGACACGGGCCAGATGTCATCGTGGTATGTATTGTCCTCCATTGGAGTATATCCGGTCACACACGGCACAGGCATCTATTTCATAGGTGCGCCACAGCAGGAGCACCTGGTGCTCAAGCATGGCAGGGGCACCCTCGTGGTCGATGCGCCGGGATTCTCAAAGGAGAATTTCTACATCCAGGGCGCCAGGCTGAACGGGGAGCCATTCACAAAGAACTACCTAACCCACGCCGAGATATTCGAGGGCGACGCTCATCTTGAATTCGAGATGGGACCGGAGCCGAACAAGGCATGGGGCTCCTCTGCGGCCGACATTCCGCCTTCTACTTTTTGAAAAACAGTGACTTCTGCTGTTTCTTCTTTTCCGGATCGCGTTCCACGAACACAGGCTTCATGGTGCGCGGATCCAGACCCGTTGCGAACATGATAGACGAAGTCGTCATCGGTGTCGGCATGAAATCCTGCACCTGCTCCATCCAGATGCCCTTGAGGCATGGGTTGGTGGACAGCCGTCTCATATCCTCGAGGGTGCAGCCGGGATGCGAGGAGATGAAATATGGCACCAGCTCGACGTGCTTGCCTTCGGCTCTGTTGATGGAGTCGAACTCCTTGCGCAGGACCTCGAAAAGCTTGAATGAAGGCTTGCCCATGTAGTCCAGTACCTTCTTCTCGGTATGCTCCGGGGCGACCTTGAGGCGGCCGGAAGTGTGATGCAGCATCAGCGACTTGAGGTATTTCCTGCCGAGTTCGGTTGAATAGCCGTTCTCATCGAGGAAGAGGTCATAGCGCACACCGCTGCCGACGTATGCATGCCTGACTCCCTTGACCGCGCAGACCTCGTCGTACAGTCTCAGCACCCTTTCATGGGAACGGTCCAGGTTGCGGCAGGTCGCAGGGAAGAGGCAGGACTGCCTCCTGCACCTGGCGCAGATGCTGCGGTCCTTGCCGCCCATGCCGTACATGTTGGCGGTCGGCGCACCCAGATCGGAGATGTTACCCTTGAACGAAGGCATTTTCACGAGCTTGCGCACTTCTTCGACTATGGATTTATCGCTCCTGCTCTGGATGGTCTTGCCCTGATGCGCGGCAATCGTACAGAAGTTGCAGCCGCCGAAGCACCCGCGGTGTGTGATGATGCTGTCCTTGATCATGTCGTATGCAGGGATGCGCTTGTCCTTGTAGCGCGGATGCGGCAGTTTGGTGAACGGAAGGTCCCAGAATGAGTCCATCTCCTCTTCGGAGGCCGGAGGATATGGCGGATTGACCTGCACGTATCCGTCGCCGACCGGCTCTATGAGCGTCTGCGGTGCGGCCACGTTGGCATTGGTCTCTATTTCATGGAAGTTCTCTGCGAATGCGGCTTTGTCCTTGAGGCATCTTTCGTATCCGTGCAGCAGGATTGCCCCGCTCTGCGGAGGCGTCCCTGTCTTGAAGAACGCGAACTGAGGCAGCGTCTCCATCTGGTGGCGGCTCCAACCTTTCTCGATGGCCCTGGTGATGGCCAGCATCGGCTTTTCGCCCATGCCGTAGCACAGCCAGTCGGCGCCGCTCTCGACGAGGACGGACTTGTGGATCGAGTCGGACCAGTAGTCGTAATGTGTGAGGCGCCTCAGTGAGGCCTCCACTCCGCCGATGACCACCGGGGTGTCCGGCCAGAGTTTCTTGAGTATGCTGGAATAGACGGTGACGGCCCTGTCCGGCCGCATTCCCGCCCGCCCGTCTGGTGTGTATGCATCATCGCTGCGCAGGCGCCTGGCCGCGGTGTAGTGGTTCACCATCGAGTCCATCGCACCTGAATTGACGGCGAAATAAAGCCTCGGAGCACCGAGCTTGCGGAAATCCCTAAGGTCGTCCCTCCAGTTGGGCTGCGGCACTATGGCTATCCTGTACCCGAAAGACTGCAGATATCTGGCGATGCAGGCCGTTCCGAAACTCGGATGGTCCACGAAAGCGTCGCCAGTGAAAAAAATTATGTCTATGTAATCCCATCCGAGCTGTTTCACCTCCTTCAGGGATGTCGGGAACATATAGTCCATTTCGCAGTTCATTCTATTTTCAGTCCGGAATCTTGTCCGGCACCTTGACCTTGACGTACTTGACGCGGTATCTTCTCCAAGTGTAGCTTATGTGTACATAGCCTTCGTCATCGCAGATCACGGCAGGATATGAATACTCCTTGATGATGTCGTTCTCGAGATCGACTATGTTTTTCCAATGGATTCCGTCTTCGGAAATCGCAAGCCTGAGCGGAGTCCTAACGCTGGAACGCGAGCCAGGCAGGGTCTCCACATCGTTGTAGGCCAGTACGAACCTTCCGTCCGGGAGCGTCGTCCCGTCGAGTCCGGAACCGTTCTGAGGCATGTCTGTGAGCACTTCCTTGGTCCAGGTCTCGCCGTTGTCATAGCTCCAGGTGCATGACATCTTGGAATTGCCTGTGCGGCAGAGCGCCTGCAGAGAGCCGTCCTTGTGTATGAAGATTGTCGGCTGGATGGAAATGATCGGCCTGTAGACTCCGTAGTAGTCGTTCGGATTGGCAGGGTTGTCCACGTTCTCACCGACGCGGCCGGGTACGCGGTTTTCGGTCGGGATGCACATCTGTACGTCGCATGGCGCGGTCTTGCGCCAGGTGGCGCACTTGTCATCGCTGAGTTCGAAATGGATGCGCTTGCCTTCGTGGTGGAACTTATGCTCGAACGAACTCGGCACGATCAGCCTTCCTTCGCGGTATATCGGCTTGTCTTTCACAGGCCCGAGGAAGCCGTCCGGCAGTTTCTCCATCTCGCTCCAGGTCTGTCCGTTGTCGTAGGACTTCTTGAGTCTGCCTTCCCAGAAATAGATGGTCGATATGTCGATGTCGCCTTCCTTCATGTGGAAGCCGGGACGGATCTTGTAGAAGAGCAGCAAAGGCTCACCAGGCTCAGGAATCCTGAACAGGACAGGGTTGTCGAGGCACCAGCCTTCCTTGTCGGGCTCAGCCACCGCCACCGGACTGGTCCAGGTGTCGGTTCCGGCCGCTTTCCTGCAGATCCGCGCTTTTGTGTCGGGGTTATGTTCGGCCGTGCCGCCGTAGAAAGATGACAGCAGGTCGCCGTTCTCGGCGAAGCATAAAGACGAGCCGTGACACTGCGGGAAGTCGACGTTCTTGTATACGAACTGCTCCTCCACAACATAGTCCGGGAGGTCGAAATCCACGGAGAAATGGTATCTGCCGCCTTTGACTTTCCAGACTGTCCGTCCGTCCTCGACCTTGATGCATCTTGCCCTGCGGTCGATGCTGACCTTGTCCTTCGATGCTGTAGGGGCATAGACGAAAGCTTTGGCGCCCTTCGGTATCGTGATGTCCCACTCCGTATGCATCAGGTCCTTGGTCCATACGCTGCTGACCTCGCCCTTTGGTGTGGCGATGCTGCAGGCGAGGGAATCGAGTTCCTGTATCTTGAAGTCAGGTTTGATCTCCACGCGGACTTTCCTTCCCGGAAGCAGGTTCACGCCGGCCAGACATTTCTCGCGCCACTCGTCGACGTATCTGCTGTCGATGAGCGTGTCTGTCACCATGTCCGGGTGCTTGTCGCAGATGAAATACGCCAGCTCGTCATGTCCCGTTTCATAAAGCGTCTTCAGCACATAAGGCTCGACCTCAGGGCTGACCTTCGGGGCATATTTCTGCTTGCGTATGGTGCTGATGAGGTTCTTGACTACTTCTTCCCTGACGTCCTCCGGCACGAAGCCGAAAGCCAGCGGAAGTATGTTGTCGTCAAGCCTGTTGCTTCCGTAATAGGTGCTGTCGGGGTACATGGGATGCGGCTCGTCCATCAGCGAACTGCCTTTCCTGACCGTCAGGTAAGTGTCGTTGAATTCGGCGATCGCCGCATCACGGCCTTCTTTCATGTCCTTGATCCTGAGCGCATCGCCGATGAGGTCGCCGGACAGGAGGGAGGAGAGGATGATAAGCAGAAAGAGTTTCATAGTTGTGAGGTTATTATTTTGCGCGTCCCACGAGCGCGTCAGCATAGCTGCGCATCATGGCATATCCGTCAGGGTTGCTGTCTTTCAGCCCGGCGATGGCTTCGAGAGCGCGCCCGTTGAGGCGTCTGACCTCCGCTTTCGCCATCTCGCCGATTCCAAGGGTGTCGTAAATCCCGCGGACGGTGCTTATCTTGAGAGCTTTCTGCTCATCGGTGTCCACAGGCATCTCCATGGCTGAGAAAAGCGTCTGCTTGTCCGCGATGGTCTCGAGGGCCCTGGTCAGAAGCCAGCTTTTCTTGTTGTTCACGATGTCGCCCCCGATAGGCTTTCCGAACACCTTGGCATCGCCGTATGTGTCCAGGAAATCGTCGGCCACCTGGAATGCGAGTCCGATCTCATACCCGAAGCGGTACAGGCTGTCGGCCATCTCCGCCGGAGCCTCTCCGATGATTGCGCCCATCTTGGCCGCACAGGCGATCAGTACGCCGGTCTTGAGACCTATCATCTGCATGTAGTCGGCCATCGGCACTTCAGGCACGGACTCGAAATCCATGTCGTACTGCTGCCCTTCGCATACCTGGGCCGCGGTCGTGTTGAAGAGGTCGAGTGCTGCCGGAAGCAGCGCTGCCGGAGCTTTCGCCATCCTCCTGTAGCTGTCGATGCTCATCACATCGCCGGACAGGATGGCAGTGTCATCGTTCCATCTGTACCACACGGTCGGGCATCCACGTCTCATAGGGGACTTGTCCATGATGTCGTCATGGATGAGCGTGAAGGTATGGAACACCTCCAGCGCGGCGGCCGGCTCCAGGATGCTCTCATCGAGCTTGTCCTTGAACAGCGAATAGGTCAGCAGGCACAGACGCGGCCGTATGCGCTTTCCGCCTATCTTGATCATATATCTGAGCGGCTCGTAAAGCCCTTCCGGTTTCTCCGGGAATGAGATATTGTCGAACATCTCGGCAATGGTCCCGTTCAATGTGCATTCATCAATCATAATGTTACAAAGATAATTAGAAAACTCGTATCTTTGCAATGCGATGAAGAAATACGGGACAGCGACGGTCATAAAGAACACGGGGAGCCACTACATGCTCTCCGAGCTTCCGGAATGGGAACTGTTCCCGGCCGTGCTGCGGGGCAGGATCCGCCTCAAGGGCGGCGAATCCACCAATCCGGTGGCGGTCGGCGACCGCGTGAACTATGAAATACAGGAAAGCGACGGAGCGCTGGTCTGCTCCCTGGAGCATCCTGCGGTCATCAGCGAGGTGCTCGAGCGCAAGAACTATGTCATCCGCCGGTCCACCAACCTTTCCCGCCAGTCCCACATCATCGCCGCCAACATCGACGAGGCGTTCATCATCGTGTCGCTCTTCTTCCCGGAGATCAAGCTCCCGTTCCTGGACAGGATACTCGTGACCTGCGAGGTCTACGGCATACCCGCGACCATCGTGCTCAACAAGATGGACCTCTACCGCGATTTCGCACAGGAGCAGATCGCCGATTTCCACCGCATCTACGCGAGCGCGGGATATCGCGTGATCGAGACATCCACAGTAACCGGCGAGGGCATAGACGAGCTCAGGAAGGCCTGCAGCGGCAAGGTCTGCCTGCTCAGCGGCGAATCCGGAGTCGGCAAGTCGTCCATCATCAAGTCGCTCGATCCGAGTCTGAACCCCAAGGTCGCACAGATTTCCGTCGCCCATCTGCAGGGCCGCCATACCACCACGTTCTACGAGATGTTCCCGCTGCAGAGCGGTGGATTCATCATCGATTCGCCTGGATTGCGCGGATTCGGCCTTGTGGACCTGAAGCCTGAGGAGGTTGCGCTCTACTTCCCGGAAATGCTCAAGTTCGCGGACGCCTGCCGTTTCGCTCCATGCACCCACACCCATGAGCCGGGATGTGCGGTGAAGGAAGCTCTCGACAGGGGAGAGATCAGCGTCGAGAGATACAATTCCTACCTCGGAATGCTTGAGGAGGACAAGAAATTCCGATGAACGCTCTCAACAAGGAAATCCTCAGACTCGCGATCCCGAGTATCCTCGCCAACATCACCATTCCGCTCGTGGGCATGGTGGGCACTGCGGTCGCAGGTCATCTGCCGGTCGAGGACGGTCTGGGAGCTGCGACTTTCATCGGCGCCATCTCCGTGGGCGCCATGCTCTTCAACCTTCTCTACTGGAATTTCAGCTTCCTCCGCACCGGCACCGGCGGCCTCACAGCCCAGGCGTTCGGCCGTGGCGACATGCACGAATGCGCACGCATCTTCGTCAGGGGCATCTGCCTGGCGGCCGGCGTCGCCCTGGTCACGCTGGTACTCCAGATTCCTTTTGTCAGCGCGGCGCTCTGGGTGGTCCAGGGCAGCCCGGAAGTCGAATCGCTGGCGCGCAGATACTTCATGGCCCGCATCTGGGCGGCCCCTGCGACGCTTTCGCTGATGGCGTTCAGCGGATGGTTCGTGGGCATGCAGGACTCCGTCAGCTCCATGGGCAAGGACCTGGTGGTCAACGGGGTGAACATAGTAGCCAGTCTCATCCTCTCGCTTGGCATCGGGGGCTGGAAGGGCCTAGGCTTCATCGGCATACCGATTGCGACCGTGATAGCGCAGTACAGCGGCCTGCTGTTCTGCATCTGTGTATGCGTGTTCAAATACCGCCGCAAGGTGTTCAGCCATTTCAAGCTGAACGAGGTGAGAGACATACTGGGCGGCTCCGAGATACGTTCCTTCCTCAAGATGAACGTGGATCTGTTCGTGCGTTCTCTCGGCTTCACTGCGATTTATATCGGATATACCATGCTCGCCGCCAAGTTCGGCGACCTGATGCTGGCATGCAGTTCGATCATGATGCAGCTGCTGATGTTGTTCTCCTACTTCACTGACGGTTTCGCCTATGCCGGGGAGGCGCTCACAGGGCGCTTCATCGGCGCGCAGGACAAGCCTATGGTACGCAGGACGGTCAAGTATATCTTCTGGTGGAGCATGAGCATCGCCGTGCTTTTCGTGGGCATCTACATGGCCGGGGGAATGCCTCTGCTGAGGATTCTGACCTCCGATCCGGCAGTGGTCGAGGCCTGCAGGCAGTTCCTGCCGTGGCTGGTGTTCATGCCGCCGCTCGGATGCGCCGCATTCACTTGGGATGGCATCTATCTGGGAGCAGCGGCAGCCCGGCCGATCCGCGATGCGATGGTTGGTTCTGCGCTCTCATTCTTCGGCGTATGGTATGTCTGCAAGGGCCTGCCGCACTTCGACGGTGCGCTGTCCATCCATATCCTGATGGCGTCGTATTTCGCGCATCTGATCTTCAGGACGGTCTGGCTGACCGCCTTGTACGGCCGCTCGATCCTTGAAAAGCCATTCAAGGACGGGGAATTTGCGCAATAACGGATTTCTTGCTACATTTATCGGGATATACACCTGAAATTCAATATCTACTATATGGAAAACAAAGCTTACGATTGGAAGTACGTCTCTATAGGAGGCGTGGTCAGAGTGAAGATCGAGAGCGGCGAGCATATCGCGCATCTCGGAGAACTCGACCAGAAGAAGTGGACGGTGCTCAGCTGCCCTGTCAAGAATCTCAACATGGACAAGAAGACCCTTGCCCTGCTCGATGCCGACGGCGACGGCAAGATCCGTGTCGCGGAAGTCGTCGAGGCTGCACAGTGGCTCACGTCGGTGATCAAGGACAAGGACTTGATCCTCAAGGGCGAGGACACGCTCGCTCTCGATCAGATCGACACGGAGTGCGAGGCAGGACTCAAGCTGTACAACTCAGCCAAGCAGATCCTTTCCAACCTCGGTCTCGAGAAGGACAGCATCTCGGTGGCGGACACATCCGACAGTGTGGCCATCTTCGCCAAGACCCAGTTCAACGGCGACGGCGTGGTGACCCTCACTTCGACGGAGGACGAGGACCTCAAGAAACTGATCGAGGCCTGCATGGCTTCCTCCGGCTCGGCGGTCGACCGCAGCGGTGAGGCCGGCGTCGATGCTGAAACGGTCGAGAAGTTCTATGCCGCCCTTGCAGACTATGCGGCATGGATGGATGCGGCCGAATCCGACAAGGCGAACGTCTTCCCGTTCGGTGACAACACCGCAGCTGCGTGTGCGGCCGTGGATGCTGTGGCCGACAAGGTGGCTGACTACTTCATGAGGTGCAAGCTCATCAACTTCGATGAGGCTGTTTCCGGCGCAGTGGATGTGTCCGTCGACAAGGTGACGGCCATCGGCGGCGAGAACCTCGCCACCCGCGCCGAGGAGATCGCCACATATCCGCTCGCTCGTCCGACCAAGGAGCAGGTGCTCCCTCTCGATGCCATCAACCCTGCATGGCAGGCGGCCATGGGAGCGGTGAAATCGCTCGTGCTCGACGCAGCACAGGAGACTCTTACGGAGGCTCAGTGGCTCGAGGTTGTGGCCAAGTTCGATGCTTACAAGGCTTGGGTCGCAGCTGAAAAGGGCAATGAAGTCGCGGCTCTCGGTCTTGATGCAGTGAAGGCGTTCCTCGCAGCAGACAAGAAGCAGGCTCTGCTCGACCTCATCGCATCCGACAAGGCTCTTGAGGAAGAGGCGAACGGCATCGACGCAGTGGACAAGCTCACCCATTTCTATCGTGACTTCTACCACTTCCTGAACAACTACGTGATATTCTCGGATTTCTATTCTCTCGACCCGGCTGTCAAGTCTGTTTTCGACGAGGGAAGTCTCTATATCGACGAACGCTGCTGCAAGCTCTGCATCAAGGTCGACGACATGGGCAAGCACGCCGACATGGCCGCTCTCAGCAACATGTTCCTCATCTATTGCACTTGCACGTCGCAGACTCTCGGCCGTACGATGGATATCGTCGCCGTGATGACGGACGGCAACACCCGCGACCTCAGGCCTGGCAAGAACGCCATCTTCTATGACCTCGAGGGCAATGACTGGGATGCTGTCGTGACCAAGGTGGTCGACAACCCTATCAGCGTCAAGCAGGCGTTCTGGGGTCCATACCGCAAGCTTGCGAAGTTCGTCAGCGACAAGATCGACAAGTCCGCCGCCGACAAGGATGCTTCGGCTACTTCCGGGCTCCTTGCAAAGGCAGATACAGCTGATCCGACCAAGCCTGCGCAGTCGTTCGACATCGCCAAGTTCGCCGGTATATTCGCGGCCATCGGCATGGCTATGGGCGCATTGGGCGTGGCTTTGAGCGCATTGTTCAAGGGTATTTTCGCTCTCAAGTGGTGGCAGCTCGTACTCGTGCTTGTGGCGATCATGCTGATCATCTCGGGTCCGGCCTGCTTCATCGCATGGAGAAAGCTCCGCAAGCGTAATCTCGGCCCTGTGCTGAACGCCAATGGCTGGGCAATCAACTCCCAGGTGCTCGTGAACATCATCTTCGGAGGCACCCTCACCAGCGTTGCCAAGTATCCGGTGGTCAAGGGTGGCGATCCGTTCGCCAAGAAGACTCCGGCCTGGAGGAAGTGGCTCCGCGGCATCCTCGCCGCTTTGGTTGTAGCGTTCGCAGCCTTGTTCTTCACAGACAACCTGAAGTGCATCGGCCTGCCGTTCCACAAGGAGGAGCCTGTTGAGGTGGTCGAAGAGGCTGTTGAGGCCGCAGAGGCTGTCGAGTCCGGCGTTGAGGCTGCTCCGGAAGCTGCAGCCTCAGAAGTCGCCGAGACTCCTGCAGAATAGTTTTTTCAGGACAGACCGCATGATTTTGTGGCGGTTAAAGTCTTGATAATTAGTGGTCTATACATTGGCGGGGTATTCTATGGAGGCTATACCCCGCCAATTGTTAATAAGCTGATTATAAGTAAGTGGTCCGCCATCGAATATACGAGCTGGTTAGCAAGGATCCTTTCACTTTCTTCGGCTCGTGGGCCAGATAGGATTTGCAAACTCTGCCTCTAAAGAATTGCAGCAGAATCGGCCTCAAGCGCTGCAGATTCCTCGTAAAACTATGAAATTGTAGCAATGATAGCCTTTTTTGCTGCAAAATGACGGACCGACCAATTGCACTATAGAATACAGCTGGGAATCCTGAATATCCGGGATCAAAGGCGGTCGATGGATGCGTGTATGCGGAGGGTGCCGGAAGCTGTCGCGTCGTAGCGGCGGAGTGTGCCGTTGCGGTTGGCGAGGGCCTTGCCGGAGTCGGTGATCAGGCCGTCGGTGACATACCGGCAGCGCCAGCCGTCGAACTCGATGCTCAGTTCGTGTCCGTCGCAGCTGACTTCGCTCTTACCGGCACCGTCGTACAGCAACGCCGGCAGTGTCATGGTCTGCTCTCCTTCGCCTTTCAGGGTCATTGTCAGTCCGCGACGAGACAAGCGGCATGTCCAGGTGTTTTCTCCGTCAGTAAGGACGACCTTGCCTTTGCGGGCCTCAACAATATCGTAGTGCTCCCAGAGCGGAGCGATTGCGAGAGGACCGTCATTCTCGAACGGAAGCTTGTAGCTCGGTTTTCCGGCTGGGCAAGGGACAGAAAGGGCGACGATCGGTGATGCGCCGCGTTTCTGGAACCGGCCGATGCCGTTGCAGTCGTATTTCTTGACCGCATCTATGTCGAACTGGACAGTGTAGCCGCCGGCATGCATCATGATCATGTGGAAATCGGGCGAGGTTACGAAGGTCGAAGCCTTCTCCGGCCTGGAGGCCGGCTTGATCGAATCGTCTGCGAAAAGGTAGGCCAGATAGGCCCAGGAGCCCATTGTGACCATGTATTTGTTGAAATAGCCATAACCCTCGCAGCCCATGCCATCCGAGGCTGGATACCTGTTCTTGATATGGCTGACCGGATCCATGTCCGTCCAGTGCTTGAGCGATGCGACCGCTCTTTCTGCAGCGGCCTTGAAACGCCTGGCCATGGCCATGTCTCCACGCTCCTTCATCCAGCTGGCGTAATATTCGCATAGCGCGGCCAAACCGGTCTCGTTGTGCAGGAACTGGTTGCTGCGCCCTCCGTACGGAAGTTCACCGGTGACTGACTGGAGCTGCAAGGTCAGTCCGCACGATTTCAGCAGAAACTCTTCTATCGCCAGCCTCGCGGGGCCGTCATATCCGCAATACAGGGCCACCATGCATTGCAGGCGCGTGACCATATCATATACCATAGGCTGGTTCGGGTCCTTGTACATGCCGTTCACATCAAACCACCTGAGCTGATCTGTGAGATATCTGTCGGCGTAGGACCGGTCTCCTCCGATGCCGGCCCAGATGCGTGTGCATTCGCTGGCGGACCCGAAGACGCACCAGTTGTGTGCCCTTTTTTCTCCGATTTCCGGCTGGCAGGTATAGATGTCGGCGGCCTGCATCTCACTGAATGAGACCCTCCATCCGTCCGTCTTGGACTTCGGCAGGAATCCGGCCGCTTCCACCTCGAGTATGCACATGCATATCTCTTTCACGGCGAAATCGTTGCCTATGCTGCCTCTGCTTATGTTCTTCTGAAGTGCGACGGGCATTTCGCGCGCGCAGATGTCCATCATCCTGACGAATGTGCCCGTCATCTCCTGATGCCGGCCGTGCGCGATGAGTATTCCCATGTTGGCGGTGAGGCGTGCAAAGCCGTGCTCCGTGATGCCGATGCTGTCGACTTCTTCGATGTATGCCTGTATCTGTCCGGGCGTGTAGGCCTCGACCGCCTGCTGCATCAGGTCGAGGTAGATTTCCTTTCCACGGTGTTCCGTTGCGGACGCGCTAAGGACCGTCAGGGCGGCAATCGCGGCCATCGTCAGTATCTGCTTCAATTTCATGGGACTAAATGTTTATCCATCTGATGTCATCATCCCTGCGCCACCAGGTCATCTGCCTTTTTGCGTAGTGGCGCGTGTTGCGCTGGATCAGCGTGACCGCGTCCTCGAGCGTCTGCTTTCCGTCCAGATAGTCGAAAATCTCGCTGTAACCGACCGTCTGCAGGGCTGTCGTGTCGCGGAACGGCAGCAAAGAGCGCACTTCCTCCACGAGCCCGTCGTCCACCATCTGCAGCACACGTCTGTTGATGCGGCCGTATAGTTCTTCGCGGTCGCGCACGAGACCGATCTTCTCGATCTCGAAGTCCCTCCGGGCCGGACCGCCCTGCTTGAACGAAGAATAAGGCATGCCGGTCGTGTGGCAGATCTCCACAGCACGGAAGAGCCTCTGGCTGTTGGACAGGTCCATGGTCGAATATGCCTCCGGATCGAGCCTCTTGAGCTCTTCCTTCAAGAATTCATTGCCTTTTGCCGCCTGCAGCTCCTGCAACTTCGCCCGGACAGACAGGTCGGCTGTCGGCACGTTGCTCAGACTGTTGCATACGGCGTCGATATAGAACATCGAGCCGCCGGTCATCACCAGCGTTTCGTGTCCCTCGTCAAAGAGCTTGCCGATGAGCTCCAGGGCCTCGGTTTCGTAGATGCCGGCGGTGTAATATTCCGTGACGGAACGGGTCCTGATGAAATAATGACGGACCTGGGTCAGCTGTTCGTCCGATGGTACGGCCGTGCCGATGCGCATCTCCTTATATATCTGTCTGGAGTCGCAGGATATTATCGGCGAACCATATTTGCGTGCAAGAGAAATGCTGTAGTCGGTTTTGCCTACAGCCGTCGGACCAAGGAGGATGATGAGCTTCCGACCCACGGTCTAGAGGGTCAGCTCCTCGGAGCCGTCATAGATGAGAGTCTCCTCTTCTTTTTCCTCGTCCTCGTCGTCATCATCGTCATCGTCGTCGTCGACGTCGCCTTCATCCTCGTCGTCGAGGTCATCGATGCCGCCCAGAATGGCTTCGAGAGGGTTTTTCTTCTCCTTGCCCTCGCCAGGGAGGTGTCTCTGGTCGTCCGGAAGGTCCTCGAATGCGACGTATCCGTTCTCGAAATCGATAGGGTTCGGGCCTTTGGTGTCGACCAGCACAGGGGCCTTGGTCTGCTCAGTGCTTTCGCCTTCGAGTGTGATGGTCACGCTCTTCTTTTCCGTGACATCATAGAAATAGGTGAACGAAGTGATGCCGGCCTTCACGGTCTGTCCGACCGTGACCTGGTCCACTGCTCCGTCTCCGAGGTCGAACAGGCCGTAGCGGGCGGCAACGGCGCCGTTCTCATCGAATGCCTTGAACAATATAAGCTGGTCGATAGGGAACTCCATGTCGGCTCTCATCTGCTTGTGCAGAGAATAGAGAGAGTTCTCGGAATTCACCAGATAGATTCTGTAAAAACCCTTGATTCCGCTGAGGGTGACTTTATATTTGTAGGTCATAGGTGTCTTGTTGAATAGTTTCCTCTTTCTGTGAGGCAAAAATACAAAATATTTTGGTCCCGTTGCATAAATTGGATAAAAACGCTAAATTTGAAAAAGAACGAAATCATCCGAAAACCCCGTGCCAGACGTTCAGGATACATATAAGAGCATAGCTGCGCCTTCCGAAGGCCTTTTCAAGGACAACGGGAGCCGCTTCATCGCGCTGGCCTATCCTGTCGAGTCCGAGGATGAAATCAGGACCATAGTCGCCTCGCTCAAGAAAGAGTATCACGATGCCAGACATCACTGTTTCGCATACAGGCTCGGTCTGGACGGCGCGCGCTTCCGCGCGAATGACGACGGCGAACCTTCGTCATCGGCCGGCCGCCCCATCCTCGGGCAGATCGATTCGTTCGGCCTCAGCGACATCCTCGTGGTGGTCGTCCGTTATTTCGGCGGCATCAAGCTTGGAATTCCCGGACTGATCCGGGCGTACAAGACCTCGACAGCTGATGCACTTTCTGCCGCGACCGTGGTCGAAAAGGTTGCCGGCAAGGACTTCCATCTGGATTTCGACTATCTCTCGATGAATGCCGTGATGAAGGTCGTCAAGGATCTTTCCCTCCCGCAGAAGAACCAGGCTTTCGGCGAGCGCTGCGGTCTCGACGTGAGGGTCCGGCTGGCCCAGGAGACGGATTTTCTGGACAAGATTTCAAATATTGAGTCCTGCAGTGTTGAATTGTGCAAATAAAGTAGTATATTTAGTATCCTAAAAGTGTAACAACCAGAATTAAAGTAGTATGAGTGAAGTTCATGTATTCAATGCCGGCCCTTGCCTCCTTCCGAAGCAGGCCATCGATGCCTCTATCGAGGCGCTGAAAGATTTCAAGGGCACGGGCGTTTCAGTTCTGTCCATCTCCCACCGTACCAAGGAGTGGGAAGCCACAATGAATGAGTGCCGCGCACTCTGGAAGGAGCTTCTCCATATTCCGGAGGATTACGAGGTGATATTCCTCGGCGGCGGTGCAAGCATGCAGTTCCTTTATGTTGCGATGAATTTCCTTGAGAAGAAGGCCGCATACCTCGACACGGGCGTGTGGGCCCACAAGGCGCTCAAGGAGGCCAAGGGACTTGGTGAGGCTTATGCCCTCGCCTGCTCTTCAGACAAGAATTACAACTATATCCCTAAGGGCTATGTGATCCCGGACGATATAGATTATTTCCATATCACGACCAACAACACCATCTACGGTACCGAGATCAAAGAAGACATCGACTGTCCTGTGCCTCTTATCGCCGACATGTCGTCCGATATCCTGAGCCGTCCGGTGGACGTGACCAAGTATGCCATGATCTACGGCGGCGCCCAGAAGAACGCCGGCCCTGCAGGTGTTGCTTTCGCCATCATCAAGAAGGATGCTCTCGGCAAGGTGTCACGCTACATCCCTACCATGCTTGATTATAGGGTGCACATCGAGAAGGAGTCCATGTTCAACACTCCTCCGGTATTCTCTATCTTCGTCATGACCGAGACCCTCAAGTGGCTCAAGAGCATCGG
>JAZQNI010000041.1:0-16302 GCA_045627265.1 Candidatus Cryptobacteroides sp. | reverse complement strand
AGCAGGGCCGCCACGGCAAGAGAGAGCATATAGTTGTTCTTCGCGCTCCGGAGATCATACTTGAAGTATCTCCAGAACCTATTGAGTTCAAATGTGTTGTTCATGGTCATATCACTTTTTGAAAAGATTCTTGATCAGGTCCTTGTGTTTGTGGACGGCATTGAACAGAGCTTCCACGTTCAGTTTGCTGTCCTCGCCTGTGGTGTTCGGCAGCACCTGTATGAGACCTCCCGGCACCTGCTCCACATACAGGGCTTCAGGCCTGACCGTCGCTCCGTAATCAAAGAAGAGCTTGTCTGCGATCTCCTCGGCGGAAGCATTCAGGAGCACGTCCCTGCGGTCGAGGATGACAATCGGGTCTATCAGATTCTCGAGGTCCCTGACCTGATGCGTGGATATGACAATGGTGGAGTCCTCAGGAGTATATTTCATCAGTGCGGCCCGGAACTGGCTCTTGCCCGGGATGTCGAGTCCGTTCGTAGGCTCGTCCATGTACAGATACTTCGGGGAGCATGCGAGAGCGAAAGAAATATAGGTCTTCTTGAGCTGTCCGGCAGACATCTTGTTCATCTTCCTGGACGGATCGTTCTCGAAGAGACCCATCAGTTCGAGGAACATGTCCATACTGAAAAGAGGCCAGAACACGCCCGTAGTGCGGGCCCACGATGATGCGGTATCATTGACCGGAGCGACCTCGTCAGGAAGGAAATACTGCCCGGCAAGGAATTCAGGAGTTCTGGAGGACGGCTTGACTCCATCTCTCAGGATGGTTCCCACCTGAGGGGTCTTCAAGCCGCAGAGTAACGTCAAAAGTGTGGTCTTGCCCACACCGTTCTCGCCAAGGAGCCCGTAAATCTTGCCGGGCTCCAGCGTCATTCCAATGTGGTCCAGCACGCATTCGCTGCCATAGCTGAAACCAAGATCTTCAATGTTGATCATAATTCTTAACGAGTGTATTAGTTCATTAGTTCACTACAAAGGTACACACGTTTTTCATAATTCCAAATTTTTTCGGGGAAAAATGGCATTTAATAATTACCTTCGCAGAAAATTCCATACAAAATGACAAAAATCGGTACCCCACTCACATCTGTAGCCAAGAAAGCACTTCTGTGCGGTTCTGGCGAATTAGGAAAAGAAGTCACCATCGAGCTCCAGCGTTACGGCGTCGAAGTTGTCGCATGCGACCGCTATGCGAACGCCCCGGCGATGCAGGTTGCTCACAGGTCTTACGTTTTTCCGATGCTCGACGGCCAGAAGCTCCGCGAAGTCATCGAGACCGAAAAACCGGACCTCATCATCCCTGAGGTAGAGGCCATCGCCACTCCTACCCTGGTCCAGCTTGAGAAAGAGGGGTACAACGTGATTCCTACAGCCAATGCGGCATTCCTCACCATGAACAGGGAGGGCATCCGCAGACTTGCCGCCGAGACACTCGGACTTCCGACCTCGTTCTACCGCTTCGCAGACAACTATGAGGAGTTCAAGGCCGCCGTCGAGGAAGTCGGCATCCCTTGCGTGGTCAAGCCGGTAATGAGCTCTTCCGGCCACGGTCAGAGCACAATCAAGAAGGCGGAAGATGTCGACAAGTCATGGGCCATCGCGCAGGAAGGTGGCAGGGCCGGTGCAGGCCGCGTCATCGTGGAGAGATTCGTCGATTTCGACTATGAGATAACCCTGCTCACCGTGCGCCACAGCGGCGGCACCACGACACTCGAGCCGATCGGCCACCATCAGGTCGATGGAGACTACAGAGAGTCCTGGCAGCCTCAGCCTATGACCCCGACCGCTCTCGAGAAGGCTAAGGAAATCGCGCACAAGATCACCGGAGCACTCGGCGGATACGGTATTTTCGGAGTCGAGATGTTCATCAAGGGCGACGAAGTCATCTTCAGCGAAGTCTCCCCTCGTCCTCATGACACAGGTATGGTCACTATGATCTCCCAGGACATGTCCGAATTCGCGCTCCACGCAAGAGCAGTCCTCGGTCTCCCTGTCCCTGGGATCAGATTCTATGGTCCAAGCGCATCCAAGGCGATCGTCATCGAGGGTGATTCAGACAAGGTTGTGTTCGACAACCTCGAGAACGTACTCGCAGAAGAAGGTGTGCAGATGCGCCTGTTCGGCAAGCCTGAGGTCAAGGGGCACCGCCGCTATGGAGTGATTCTCGCCACTGACGAGACAGTAGAAAAAGCGCTCGACAAAGCCGAGCGCGCATATAACAAGTTGAAAGTTGAAGTTCTGCCTAGATAATCACTGAGCAGAAAGTTTGGACTCGGTCTTCTTTTGGAATTTATCCGAGTCTATGATAAACCTTTCATGAAAGCCTTCGCCGATCAATCCACGTTCGTCGAAGGCTTTCACCTTGAATACAAGCCTCCGGCGGTCGATCTCGACAAGCTCGCTGTCCACCCAGAACGACATTCCGCATGGAGTGGCCGAACAGTGGCTGACATTGACGTGGGTACCTACAGTCCCCTGTCCTTCTTCAAGATAAGGCTCCACACTGAGAAGGCAGGTCTTTTCCATCAGCGAGATCATCATGACGGTAGCCAGTACGGTCACGCGGCCGCTGCCCACGTTCCTGGCAAGCTTGTCCTCGGTCACGACATCCTCGCAATGTCCCTTGATTCCTGTTTCCAACATAACCCAATAAAAAAGGATGGCCGGAAAAGCATTCTGGCCATCCTTTCATTTATCATTGTTACTATATTACCTTGTAACTACAACAGAAACACGGTTCTGCTCCGGTGTAGGATAAGGGTTGATCTCTGAGCCATAGAATGCGCTTGTGATACGGTCCTCAGCGATGCCTGCGTCTTTGAGAGCGTTGACAACAACAGCTGCACGCTTCTCGGAGAGCTTCATGTTGCCCTTGGCGGTACCGGTCTCCTTGTCAGCATATGCGCTGATTGCTACGAGAGCCTCAGGATAGGTATTGAGGATTTCGACAACGTGAGCGATCTGAGCCTTGTCGCCTTCGTCAAGATTGTGCTTGCCGATGTTGAAGAGAACTTCCTCGGTGATAGCGCGAGCTGCTGCTCTTTCAGCGGCTGCCCTTTCAGCTGCGGCCTTCTCGGCGGCTGCCTTCTCAGCGGCTGCCTTCTCGGCGGCTGCTCTTTCAGCAGCGGCCTTCTCAGCGGCGGCCTTCTCAGCGGCGGCCTTTGCAGCGGCTGCCTTGGCGGCTGCCTCAGCTGCTGCGGCTTCTGCTGCGGCGAGTGCTGCAGCCTCAGCTGCGAGAGCTCTCTTGCCCTTGCCGAAAGCGAAAACTACACCGGCGTTGCCTGAGAGGCGTGAAGCAGCCTCGTTCAGCATATACTGATAACGGCCCTGTACGAAAATACCGAAGTTGCTGCAGAACTGATACTCGAGACCTGCACCTGCTTCTGGAGAGAAATCATAGTCTTTCTCCCAACCACAATCCTTGTGCATCTCACCTTCGAGACCAGCGAACGGATAGATATAGAGACCGCCTACAACAGGGAAAAGATACTGGAAGGCAACAGCAGCAAAAGGATTGTCCCATCTCTGAACCTCACCAAGCTGGATTCTGGTCCTAAGGTTTGACTTAGCAGCGTTGATGTCGATGAAAGCGGCGCCATAGTTGTGAAGCGAGCCCTGGCCGTAGCCATAGTAACCACCAAAATTCACATTGTGCGCAGACCCGATGCGGGTTGTGTTCTGTGCAGACACGAAAGTGACTGTTGCCATAAGGATGGCGATGATTGAAATTAACTTCTTCATATTAAGAGTATTAAAGATTTCTATCGTTACATCTTGCAAATTTACCAAACAAAGTTTTAATCTCAAACAAATAGAGGCAATTACTTGCAAAAAAACACCCGCAGCACACAATATTTTGAATTTAGATAGCAAATATCTAAATTGCATAGATTTTCAAAAAAAAGGACAAGCATGAAAATTTTCAGCGAAGACCTTGTAAAGGAAGCGTGTCAGGTACATAGTGTATCTGATCTTTCGACGGCGACGATAGGAGAAGTGCTGCTGGTCGCCCAGTATCTCGAGAAGAAAACAGGCATACCGTTCATCCGGATGGACCAGGGTTCCCCAGGCCTTCCGGTCAACAGATTCGGGGTAGAAGCTGAGAAAGAAGCTCTCGACCGCGGAGTCGGCTCGCAGTACCCGGCAGCCGCCGGAATCACCGAGCTGAAGGAAGCTGCGTCCGATTTCGTAAAAGCATTCATCGACATCGACATCAGCCCGAGGAGCTGTATTCCGACCACAGGCTCGGTAGCAGCATCATTTTCTGCGTTCATCGCATGTACACAGCGCATTCCGGGCAAGGACAAGGTCCTGTTCATCGACCCTGGCTTCCCTATCCAGAAATCGCAGCTCAGGATACTCGGCATAGGCTGGAAAGAGTTCGACATCTACAGCCACCGCGGAGCCGCGGCTCTGGAGCGCAAGCTCGAGGAAGAGCTACATGACGGAGATGTGGCCGCAATCGTCTATTCCAACCCTAACAACCCTGCTTGGACCTGCCTGGAAGAAGAAGAGCTGCAGGTCATCGGCCGGCTTGCGACCAAATACGACGTGGTGGTGATGGAAGACCTTGCATATTTCTGCATGGACTACAGGCACAAGTTGGGCAAGCCGGGAGTACCCCCGTTCCAGCCGACCGTCGCCAGATACACGGACAACTACATCTTGATGCTCTCCGCATCCAAGATCTTCAGCTATGCCGGTCAGCGCATCGCCCTGGGTTGTGTCAGCGACAAGCTTTTCGAGAAGCAGTACCCGGCCATGGCCGCCAGATACCATGATGCAGGAGTGTTCGGCGTCACATACACAGCGTCGATACTATATATGATCACCAGCGGCTGCACCGCATCCACCCAATACGGCTACGCCAAGATGCTCAGGATGGCATGCGACGGCCAGATAGACTTCATCGAGGACACCCGCGAATACGAGAGGAGGGCCAGCAGGATGAAGGAAATATTTACGAGAAACGGCTTCAACATCGTATATGACATGGATGTCACGGAAAAAGTCGGCGACGGATTCTTCTTCACGCTCGGATATGAGGGCATGACCGGAGAGGAACTGTTGCTCGAGCTCATGTATTATGGAGTAAGCAGCATCTGTCTCTCTACTACGGGAAGCGGAAAAGCGGGAGTCAGAGCCTGTGTCAGCAGGATGCGCGACGACCTCTACGATGTGCTCGACGAGAGGATGAAGTCATTCAGAGAAGATCACAAAAGATAAAGTAACAATAAAAAAACAACACGAAATGATCAAATTCGATTTGGAAGGATGCAACACCTTCGTAAAAGATTCACAGTACAAGGAATACGTACAGAAAGCATACGCAGCATTCGACGAGCTCCAGGGCGAGCAGGGTGCAGGAAATGATTTCCTCGGATGGAAGACACTTCCTTCCGACACCCCGGAGTCTCTCATCTGCGACTGTGAGGCCGTAAGGGACTCTTGGAAAGCCAAGGGTGTCAACCTCGTCATCGTGATCGGAATCGGCGGATCATACCTTGGAGCAAAGTGTGCTCTCGAGGCCCTCAGCCACTCTTTCGTACGTCCGGCAGACAAGCCGCAGGTAGTTTTCGCCGGCAACAACCTTTCTGAGGAGTATCTTGCCGAGCTCATGGATCTTGCCAAGGCATGCAACACAGCCGTTATCGTCATATCCAAGTCCGGCACCACGACAGAGCCTGCAGTCGCCTTCCGCATCTTCAAGGAATACATCGAGCAGACCTACGGCAAAGCTGAGGCCGCCGAGCGCATCGTCGCCATCACAGACGCAAAGAAGGGAGCCCTCAAGACCCTCTCCACCCAGGAAGGCTACAAGACATTCGTAGTTCCAGACAACGTTGGAGGCCGTTATTCAGTGCTCACCCCGGTAGGACTCGTGCCTATCGCAGTCGCAGGCTATGACATCCGCGCCATGCTCAAGGGTGCCGCCGAGCAGAGAACCGAGCTTCTCAAGAAATCAGAGGACAACCCTGCCATCAAATACGCAGCCATGCGCAACCTCCTCCATAAAGGAGGAGGCAAGGCTGTCGAGATCCTCGTCACATACAACCCTAAGCTCACATTCCTCGCCGAATGGTGGAAACAGCTCTACGGCGAATCTGAAGGCAAGGACCTCAAGGGCATCTTCCCAGCATCAGTCGCCAACACAGCCGACCTCCATTCCATGGGGCAGTTCATCCAGGAAGGCAGCCGCATCATGTTCGAGACCGTAGTGAGCGTGGAGAAGAGCCAGCGCGAGGTCATCATCGGTTCTGACGAGCAGAACCTCGACCAGCTCAACTATCTCGCAGGCAAGAACGTCAACCACTGCAACGCAATGGCCCAGCTCGGCACCAAGCTCGCCCACATCGACGGCGGAGTGCCTCAGATGGAAGTCAGCATCGAAAAGATCGACGAGGCCAACCTCGGTGCAATCTTCTATTTCTTCGAGTTCGCATGCGGTGTCAGCGCTTACCTTCTCGGCATCAACCCGTTCAACCAGCCGGGTGTAGAGGCCTACAAGAAGAATATGTTCGCACTCCTGCGCAAGCCAGGCTACGAGGAGATGACAGAAGCCATACTCAAGAGAATCTAACATTATGAACATGAACAAGATATTTACACTTGCCATCGGCGTCTTGATGTCGATGGCAGTGTTCTCCGGATGCGCGACACAATCGCAGCTGGCAATAACCCCGGGTACCGCGCACAGGTTCCCACGCATAAACCAGAACGGCAAGGTGGCCATAGTCGCGCACCGCGGATACTGGAACTGCGAAGAAGCCGGATATCAGGAGAACAGCATCGCCTCGCTCAGGATGGCCCAGGAGATCGGCTGCTGGGGAAGCGAACTGGACGTCCAGCTGACCAGCGATGACGTCGTACTCGTCAACCACGACAACAACATCCAGAAGGTGTCCATCTGGAACAATCCTTACAAGGTGTTCGCGAAGATGACACTCAAGAACGGAGAGCATCCGTCCACCCTCGACGAATACCTCGAGCAGGGCAAGAAATGCAGCACCACGATGCTTGTGATCGAACTCAAGAAACAGAGGAACAACGACAGGGAGGATGTTCTTTGGGCCAAGACTGTCGAATCGCTGAAAGCGCACGGGATGTATGACCCGAACAGAGTCATTTTCATTTCATTCAGCAAGCACCTCTGCAAGAGGGTGGCCGATGATGCGCCTCAGTTCGTGAACCAGTACCTCAATGGCGACCTGAGTCCGAAAGACGTATCCAGAAGCAAGATCAACGGCATCGACTATCAGGATTCCAAGATCAAGCCTGAATGGATCAAGGAAGCACACGACCTCGGTATGAGCGTGAATGTATGGACCGTCAACAAAGCCTCCAAGATGAGGAAGTTCGCGGACGACGGCGTTGATGCCATCACGACGAACGAGCCGCTCGAGGCCAGGAAAGTACTCGGCAGAGGAGAATTCAAACTGACAAAATAGTAAAGCCTGCCGGCACCGTCACAACGTAAAAAGCGGTGAAGGTGTACGGCGAGGAAGCGGACGAAGGGTCACGGTGTCACCGTCTTCACGGACGAACACCGATGACCCTTTCCCATTTTCGGCAAAGCCGAGTTTGGACAGAGCCCCGGATGCAGCCGCGAACGCAAGCTGCGGAGTATTGTTGTTTTCGCTGAGATGACAGAGGAAGATGTGGCTCAACTCCGGGCGATAGAAGCGAGAGACCGCCTCGGCACACTGGTCGTTGCTGAGATGGCCGTTGCCCTGGCAGATGCGCATCTTGAGTTCATGCGTATATGGACCGCCCATCAGCATATCCATATCGTAGTTGGACTCGATCACGACGGTTTCGGCATTCGCGGCAAAGGACATGGCCTCCGCAGTCATTGAGCCGACATCGGTCATTATCACGAACTTGTAGCCATCGATCAGCAAGCCGTAACCAACGGTCTGAGTGGCATCGTGAGGCACCACGAAATAGCGCGCGGATATCTGGCCGGGCACGATTTCATTCCAGGCTCCGGCCGACAGGACGCGCTTCACCGCGCTCAGATGCTCGAGGGTGTAGGTATGGCAGGCCATGGCCGCATGAAGCTCAGCCGTAGCCCAGACAGGCAATTTCAGATACTTGCAGTATGAGCCGAGACTGCGGATATGGTCCATATGGTCGTGAGTGACGAGTATGGCACGTACGCAGCTGAGTGGGATATGGTCGTGTTCGAGCTCTTTCTTGAACCGCCGCAGGCTGACACCGGCATCTATGACGACGGCATCGGTGATCTCCCCTTCCTGCTCGATGCCGATCAGATAACAATTGCCGCAGCTACCGCTGGAAAAGGACTTGAACCTAATTTTTCTCATCCTCGCAGTATTTGGAAATCACGGTATATGAGTCGGCCACTCCCAGTTCACCGGCCTTGGACAGGTCTATGCAACCTTTCTCCTTGTCTTTCAAGTAGATGAGCACCAGTCCCCTGTTGAAGTATGCATCGCCCATCTGCGGCCAGATACGGACCGCCTTGTCGTAATTCTCGATAGAATTGACGAGTTGAGATGATAGGCAGTAGAGATTGCCGAGGTTGAAGTAGAAATAAGGGAAATCCGGCACAAGACTGGCCGCCATCTCCATATCCTCTATGGCCTCCGAATAATCGTATGTATGGTCGACATGGTCGCTGACGCGGGCTCTTGTAGCGCCCCGGTCATCCATGGTGAGCGTCTGCACATTGCTCTGGATAGATGCGATGAAGTCGATCATCTCGGCTCTCAGGACACCTCTATTCATATAATAGAATGCGCGGTAGAAATCCGCATAGCGTTCCTTGGCCACATCATCCGGCGCCTGCTTGACCGCCAGATCGAAATAGTTGAGAGCCTGGCTGTACTGCTTGTTCTGCAGTTCGTACAGTCCCTTGACGAAACTGATCTCAGACTCTGGAAGCGAAGCCCTTCCCGCGCCGTAGGAGCTGTCGCCGCTGAGTATGCGCTCCAGGCGGCCGTTCAGTTCGAACCCCGGTATTGTATCCGTGTTGGAAATGATCATCGGGACGGACGAATCGTTCACGAACTTGGACATAAGCAGGTTTTCGTACCTGTTCTTGAGTGCATAGTTGGCGTTCTCTTTCTTGGCAGCAAGACGGAATTTGTACAAAGGCTTGAGACGGATGTCGATATCCCTGTGCTGAAGCAGTTCGTTGTCGAAATCCTTCTTGGCGAAATCGGCGTCCAGATCGAGCAGGGAGCTGTATTTCTTGGTCGTGTCGGCAAACGAGCCCTCCGCAGACGCGTTGGCCGCACGATATTCGGCGACTTTCTTCTGGGCTGTCTTGTAGTCATTCTTGGACTCCTTGTTCATGCCGAGCATGTTCTCGACGAAGGAGCGGTTCATGTACGCCTTGGCGAAGTCCGGATATAGCTCGATGGCCTTGTCGTAGTCCTCGAGAGCATCGACCCAGCGCTCCATCTGCACGAAGTAGGACGCGCGGTTGTAGTAGGCCAGGACATTGTTCGGATTGATGTTTATGACACGGTCCATGTCGGCGAGGGCGGACTCGAAATCTCCCACCTGCGCCAGGATGAGACTCCTGTTGTAAAGCGTGAGCGCGTTGCCCGGTTCATCCGCAAGCACCCTGTTCAGGTCCTTCATCGCGGCGTTGTAGTCCTGCTGATCGTACTGCATGATAGCGCGGTTGAAGTACGCGAAGGTGTTGGTGGTATCCAGGGAAATCGCCATGTCCATGTCGGAGATTGCCTTCTGGTACTTGCCCTGGGCAGCATAGAGACGGCCGCGGCGGATGAAACCTTCCGGTTCGAAACGGTCGAGCTTGATGGCTTTATTGTAGTCGTTCATCGCCTTGAGCGTATCCCCGAGGAAAAGGTAGCTGGCACCTCTGTTCAGGAATGCGGCAGGATCCTTGGGTTCCTTGCGGATGTAGCGGTCGAAATCACTTACGGCATCCTCGAAGCGCTGGGCAAGGAAATATGTGACGCCACGGCTGAAATATAGGCCGATGAAGCCAGGTCTCAGGTCGATTGCGCGTTGGAAATCCTCAAGCGCCTCGTCATACTTGCCGAAACGGCTCAGCGTGATGGCCCGGTAATGATAGCCGTTGGTGAACACAGGGTCGAGGCGGACTGAAGTGTCAAAGTCCTGCTGGGCTCCCCTGATGTCACCGAGGTTGTACTTGGCTATGCCTCGGAAGAAGAAGGTCCAATAATCGGAAGTGTCAAGTTTGGCCAGGATATTGAAGTTCTCGATGGCCTTGGCATATTTGCCGTCAGCGAGAGCATTCCTGCCACGGAACATGAAAACATCCTTGTCGTACTGGGCGGATGCTATCTGCACAAAACAAAGAAGGCCGGTCAATATTGAAAGCACTCGCCTCATAAATTTCCAAATATCAGCAGGAATTAGTAATTTTGTAGATTGCAAATATAATCATAAATCAAGCCAACTTTGTATCCGGGCCGAAAAATATTGTTCTTGGCAGCATTAATCTGCCTTTACCTGCTGCCATCGGCGTCAGGTAGAGCGCAATCCTACGCCAGTGTGCCGGAGATTGCCGCCGCCGGATCGATAACTTCGGAATCCCTCCGCACTGGCGTGGAATTCCTGGCCGGCGACCTGTGCGCGGGCCGCGGCACGATGCAGAAAGGAGGTTCCGAAGCCGCTTTATGGATCGAAAGACAGTTCGAGTCGACTGGCTTGATGCGCATGAACGGCAGTTTCAGCCAGGCATTCTACAACAGAAGCCAGATGTGCAGGAACATCGTCGGCATGATTCCGTCCAGGACTCTCCCACGCGGAAGAGGACGGTACATCATCATCATGTCGCATTATGACAACCTCGGCGTCCTGGCGGGCAAGACTTATCCTGGAGCAGATTCCAACGCGTCCGGAGTTGCCGTGATGACCAGCCTTGCAAAAGCGTTCAAGCAGTTGTCGGACAATGGCGGCGGACTGCAGCAGAACATCATTTTCGTGGCTCTGGATGGCAAACAGCTGAGTCTTGCCGGTGCTCAGGACCTTTGGAGCAGGCTCGCCCTCGGCCGTCTGCGCGACCCACGCAACGGACTGCCCATATCGCCTTCCGACATCTCGATGGTAGTGAACCTCGACATCCTGGGAGGCACCTCGTCGCCGCTCACCAAAGGCAGGGACGACTATCTGATGCTTCTTGGAGGTGGCAGGTACAACGATTTCCTCAAGAGCATCAACGTACGCAACAACATCAATCTCGAAATAGGGCTGGACTACTACGGCAGTGACGGCTTCACCGACCTTTTCCTCAACAGGGCTTCTGACCAGAAGGTGTTCCGCGAGAAAAGGATATACGCCGTGATGTTCACTTCCGGCATCACGATGGACACCAACAAAGTCAGTGACACCGCCGACAAACTCGACTACAAGGTGATGGAGAAGAGAGCCAGGCTTATTTTCCACTGGATCGAGAGGATGACATACCTCAACAAATAACCTGACACACAGATGAAGGATTTCTGGAAAATAATCAAGCGATACGTCGCTCCATATAAGAAGTATCTCGGCGGTTCCGTACTGCTGAACATACTTTCCGCAGTCTTCAACATATTCTCGTTCGCGTTGATAATACCTATCCTCCAGATACTGTTCAACATCAACGACACGGTCTATGAATTCATCCCATGGGACACGGCGATGGATTTCAAGGAGAAGCTCATCAACAACGCGTATTTCTATGTGACACAGTACATGGGAGTGCACGGAGCTTCTGTCACCCTGCTCCTGCTCTGCCTTTTCCTCAGCTTCATGACCATACTCAAGACATCCTGCTATTTCGGATCCACGGCCGTGATGGTCCCTATCCGCACCGGAATCGTCAAGGACATCAGGATGGAGATATACCGCAAGATCATCAGCCTCCCTATCGGCTTCTTCTCTGAGGAGAAAAAAGGAGACATCATAGCCAGGATGAGCGGCGACGTGCAGGAGGTGGAGACCTCCATCACGAGTTCGCTCGACATGCTCATCAAGAACCCTATCCTGATCATATTCTATTTCGGGGTACTCATATACATCTCCTGGCAGATGACACTGTTCACCATAATATTCGCCCCGATAATGCTCTGGATCATGGGCATCATCGGCCGTAAGCTGAAAGCGAAATCGCTCGAAGCGCAGACGCTCTGGAGCGACACGATGTCGCAGGTCGAGGAGACGCTCGGCGGCCTCAGGGTCATCAAGGCATTCCTCGCGGAGAAGAAGATGAGCGACAGGTTCGACAATGTCACCGAGGCGATGAAAGTCAAGAACACCAAGGTAGCCACACGCCAGGCGATGGCCCACCCAGTCAGCGAATGTCTCGGCACCATCATGATCGCAATCGTGCTATGGTACGGCGGAATGCTGATCCTCAAGGACAACTCCCCTATCGACGCCCCGACCTTCATATATTATATGGTGATACTCTACAGCGTAATACAGCCGATCAAGGATCTTTCCAAGGCAGCGTACGGCATACCTAAGGGCCTCGCATCGATGGAGCGCATCAACAAGATCCTCGACAGCGAGAACAACATCACCGAAACGGAACATCCTGAGGCGGTCAGCGGATTCGGCAACAGCATCGAGTTCAAGGGAGTCGGGTTCAAGTACCAGGACAACGGCAAACAGATACTCAAGGACATCGACCTCAAGATCGAGAAAGGCAAGACTGTGGCCATCGTGGGAGCATCCGGAGCCGGCAAATCCACCCTGGTCGACCTCATCCCACGCTTCTATGACCCTTGCGAAGGCAGTATCTGCCTGGATGGGAAGGACATACGCACGCTCAGCATCCACGACCTGCGGAACCTCATGGGCAACGTCAACCAGGACCCTATCCTCTTCAACGACACCATCTTCAACAACATCGCGTTCGGAGTTAAGAATGCGACCGAGGAAGAGGTCATCGCCGCGGCCAGGATAGCGAACGCCCACGACTTCATCATGGAGAAGGAAGAAGGCTACCAGACCAACATCGGTGACCGGGGAATGAAGCTCAGCGGCGGACAGAGACAGCGCATCAGCATCGCCAGGGCCATACTCAAGAACCCTCCGATCCTGATTCTGGATGAAGCAACCGCATCGCTCGACACAGAGTCCGAGCGTATCGTCCAGGAGGCTCTCGACAGACTTATGTCCAACAGGACCACCATAGCCATCGCACACCGCCTGTCCACAATCAAGAATGCCGACGAGATCATAGTGATGGACGAAGGGCGCATAGTGGAGCGCGGCAGACACGAAGAACTCCTCGAGCTCGGAGGCTACTACAAGAAGTTGAACGACATGCAGGCATTGTAAGATGAACAGGACCTTAGTCATCATAGCCAGGATACTGATGGTGATATACATCGGCGCATTGGCATATCTCTGTTTCGGACATTTCAGCAACGTACCAGACCTGGGGCGCAAGCTCCTCGGACTGGACCAGGACAAGATATTCCATTTCTGCATGTTCTTTCCTTTCCCGATACTGGCCTATTTCTCATACGGGAAAGGCTTCCAAACTCCATGGAAGGCCATCCTTTTCATTCTTGTCACCTTCCTTATCGGCAGTGCAATGGGTGGATCGACCGAAATCATCCAGGGCATGACGACATGGCGTTCAGCCGATCCCAAAGATTTCCTGGCCGATGCGATCGGAGTAGCTTCCGCCTCACTCCTCACGTTCGTTTTCATCCTTGTCAGAGAAACCAGAAAAGCATCCGGACGATGAAGAAAGCTCTGCTCATCTGCGCCATGTCGTTTATCATGGCATCCACCACCCCGGCGTTTTCCCAGAGCAAGGTCTGCAAGGAGATGACGGACTCGCTTTCGGTACGAATGTATGAAAGAACGGGCTACAAGCATGAACTTGTACTTAAGAAAGTCACCAAGAGAGGCACCACGATCGACCTGCACTTCGACCAGTCGCTCAGCGATTTCCCGTGGAGGAAGCAGGATATCGAATGGTTCAGGACACAAGTCAAGGAAAACCTCCCGAAGGAATACAAGGGGCTCGAACCAGGCAACATCCTGGCCAAGAGCACTGACCTCGAGGAGCTGGTGACGCCGGAATTGGGCAATAGCGGCCGCGCATCGGTTTATTCACACACATACAAGGACAGGGACCTGTCATCCCGCTTCGTCACGCGCATCGGTGCGGACAACTACCCCAAAGGACTCAGCGGCAGGAACATAGCTCTATGGCAGAGCCACGGTTTGTACTTCGATTCCGGCGCCAACCGATGGAAATGGCAGCGGCCGATGATGCACCGTACGGTCGAGGACATGTACACGCAGAGCTATGTGCTGCAATTCCTCATTCCGATGCTCGAGAATGCAGGAGCATACGTGATGACGCCGCGTGAACGCGACATCCAGCGCAACGAGATCATCACAGACAATGATCCGTCGTTCGAAGGAGAGCGCCCGCTGCCAATGAGACAGTGCGGAAAGTACACCGAAAGCGGTTCATGGAAAGACGGCGGCACTGGATTCGCGGACACGAAACCTGTCTATCTGATAGACGAGAACCCTTTCATCAGCGGCACGGCGAGGACCGCGTCATGCACATCGGCCGACAAAGCGACTGCGTCCGCAAGCTGGGCATTCGACATCCCGCAGGACGGTGAATACGCAGTATATGTCTCATACGCAAGTCTGCCGAACAGCAGCAGATGCGCCAGATACACGGTCAGCCACGCAGGCGGCAAGACGCAGTTTGTCGTGAACCAGAAGATGGGCGCGGGGACCTGGGCTTATCTGGGAACGTTCAATTTCGCCGGTACGGGCAAGGTCGTGCTGGACAACGGTACACCGGCCGGATACAACTATGCCAGCGGATCAGCGGTCAGCGCAGACGCGGTCAAGATCGGCGGAGGAATGGGCAAGACCGCCAGGGCACGGGCCAAGGCCGACAGTGCTGAATTCGTGATATCCGGCATGCCAAGTTACGTCGAGGGCGCATTGTACTCCATGCAATGGGCAGGAATCGACTCCACCGTCACCGGCAAATGGGACGGCGACTACACGCGCGATTTCGCAAGCCGCGGCGCATGGGTGAGGAAGCTCAGCGGCGGTTCGAGAGTCAACCCCAAGGAAGAAGGCAAGAAGATCCCCGTTGATCTCTCGCTCGGCGTGCACTCGGACGCGGGGCTCTTCCCGAACGACAGCCTCATCGGCACCCTGGCCATCTACACCCTCCTTTGCGAGAATTCGCAGGAGCTTCCGGACGGCAAAGACAGAATCATCAACCGCCATTACGCCGACCTCGTGCAGAGCCAGATCTGCAACGACCTGCGCGCATCGTTCGATACCGCATGGGCCCGCAGAGGCCTCTTCGACCGTTCCTATAGCGAAAGCCGCACAAGCGGAGTTCCGGCCCTGCTGATAGAGATGCTGTCGCACCAGAACTTCGCGGACATGAGATACGGCCTCGACCCGTCGTTCAGGTTCACGATGAGCAGGGCGATCTACAAGGGAATACTGAAATTCCTCAGCGACCTCTATTGCCGCAGCTATGTGGTCCAGCCGCTCCCTGTACGGTCGCTGGCTGTAACATCCGGCTCAAGCTCATCCGAGGCACAGGTCAGCTGGAAGGAAAGCGAGGACAAGCTGGAGCCGACCGCAAAGGCGAAAGGATTCATCCTCTACACCAGGGTGGATGACGGAGAATTCGACGGAGGGCAGAAAATCAGTTACGTCACCCTGAAGGACGGAAGATGCAGCACGACCGTCCCCGTCGAACCGGGGCACATCTATAGTTTCAAGGTGGTTGCGTTCAACGACGGAGGCAGGAGTTTCCCTTCTGAGACACTGTGCATGGGCTCCCCTGCATCGGGCTCGAAGGGCAAGGTGGCCGTGGTCAACAATTTCTACCGCATATCAGCCCCGACATGGTTCGACACCCCGTCATACGCCGGGTTCGAGGGCAGCATCGACTCCGGTGTGCCGTACATGTACGACATCAGCTACATCGGCGAGAACTACGAGCACCGCAGGGGCAAGGAATACGAAAGCGACTCCAATCCTGGATTCGGCGCCACCATGGGCGACATGGCCGGCAGCGTGCTCCAGGGCAACACATTCGATTTCGCATACGTCCACGGCAGAGCCCTGATGAATGCCGGTTATTCGTTCATCTCGGCATCAGAAGAGAGCTGGTCGGCAGACGCGTCCCTGAGCGATGGATGTTGCGCAGCCGACCTGATCTGCGGCAAGCAGGTCAGCACCATGATAGGAAACGGCTGCTACGGTCCGCGTTTCCGCGTTTTCTCCGACGGATTGCAGGCGAGGATCAAGGACTACACATCCAAAGGCGGCAACATC
>JAZQNI010000040.1:0-10844 GCA_045627265.1 Candidatus Cryptobacteroides sp. | reverse complement strand
GCTGAATTCGGCGTGCGCTACAACTTCATCGCCGTGGACTATCTGGTCTATACCCAGGAGGTCATCGGCAATATCATCGAGTCTTATCCTATGTTCTGGATGATGCTCGGCGTCCTTCTGGTCGGTATGGGCATATGCGCGGTCCTGTGCAGAGGCCGCGACATCTCCGAAGCGGGAGCGACTTCCGGAAAGCATGCGGCGATGGTGACTGCGCTGGTCCTCGCCGGGGCTTTTGCCGGAGGGCTCTGGCTGCACTACGGCTACCGTCACCTGACCTGTGACAACCTTTTCGCGACCGAACTGCAGGAAAACGGCTGCTGGGATTTCCTTGAGGCGTTCGTGAGCAACGAACTCGACTACGAACAGTTCTATCCTCTGCTGCCGGAGGAGGATGCCGAGGCATCGGCAAAAGAGCTTTGGAAACTGTCCGACAACGGCGTCCGCCATATTGCCGACAGCATCCCGGAGCTGAAGAAGAACATAGTCCTCATAACGATAGAAAGCCTGAGCGCCGACTTCCTGGGCACATACGGCGGCACGCGCAACATCACCCCGAACCTTGACACCCTCATCACCAGGAGCCTCGTGTTCGACAACCTGTTTGCGACCGGCAACCGTACAGTCCGCGGACTTGAGGCGTTGACGCTCTGCACTCCTCCGACCGCGGGCGAGAGCGTCGTAAAGCGCAAGGAAAATGGTGGCTACTTCAATACCGGCGAGGTGCTGCGTGAGAAAGGTTACAGCACCACCTTCATCTACGGTGGTGACAGCTACTTCGACAACATGGGCGAATTCTTCAGGAACAACGGCTATGACATCTATGACAAGGCCAGCTACGACAAGGATGCGATGCTCTTCTACAATGTATGGGGCACCTGCGACGAAGACAGCTATCGTGAAGCTCTGGCACTGTTCGACCGCGAGAATGCGGAAGGACGGCCATTCTTCGCCCATGTCATGACCATCAGCAACCACCGCCCGTACACCTACCCAGAAGGCAGGATCGAAGGCAATCCGATGACACGCTCTGCCGCCGTGCAGTACACGGATTATGCGATAGGAGATTTCCTGGCCAAGGCTGAAGAGCACGATTGGTTCGACAATACGGTATTCGTGATCGTCGCCGACCACTGCGCGTCCAGCGCCGGCAAGACCAGCCTCCCGCTGGAATGCTACCATATCCCGGCCATCATCTACGCACCGGGCTTCATCGAGCCTCAGCGTGTGTCCAAGACCTGTTCGCAGGTCGATCTGATGCCGACACTCTTCTCGTTGCTGCATTTCGACTATGATTCAAGCTTCTGCGGTGACGACATCCTGGCCGATGATTTCCGCGAACGTGCGTATATGGCGACCTACCAGGACCTCGGATATTATTGCGATGATGTCCTTACCGTCCTGTCTCCGGTCCGCCGTATCACCCAGTATGCGGTCGAAAGAGGGGAGAACTGGACATTCACCGAGACTCTGCTCAAAGACAAAGCCGAAGGCCCTGCACACGAGGCTCAGGCCAATTATCAGTTTACAAACGCAAAATAGACAATCGACATGAAGAAACTCGTCCGTCTGCTGCCGGCCTTGCTGTTGTCGGCCTGCACTCCGGCCACTTCCGTCATCTGGACGGAGGGCGCGAAATACGCAGATGAAGACAAGGCCACATACACGGTGCAGATCTGCAATCCGCCGGCCGGGCTTGACTGGGAGGTCTGGGGAAGCTATTTCGCTCTGACTCCGAAGCCTCTCGAGAGCGATGATTGCAAGCTCGAGGTGTTTTTCGGCAATAGTTGCGTCATCACGCCGCTCCGTGCAGACAAGGATACTCTCGAAATCCAGTACACATCCATCTCCCTGCCGAGATATTCGTTCATGCCCGAGGGCTTCGCCCTGCATCGCCCTGGCCGCAAGGACAAGGCCGTGAAGGTCGAGTACCGCACCCTCGAGACTGATGATGCCGTGTATGACGCATTCACCTGGAAGCGTGAGGAGATCGCCGTCCATGACATGATCCCGGCTTTGAAAAGCGTGACGTCCAAGGATGGCTCCACCAGGCTTGGAGAGGTCTCCAGGACCATCGTGGAAGGTCATGTGCCTGGCTGGTACAGCATAGATATCGATGGCACCGTGGCTGTCGAGGCTTCGGACGAAGATGGACTTTACTATGCGGAGAACACGCTGGAGCGTCTCAAGGAGAACGCCGGCGGAGAACTGCTGCCTTCCATGAGGATAGAGGATTGGCCGGATTTCGGCCGCAGGGGATTCATGCTCGACGTGGCCCGTTCGTTCTTCACCAAGGAGCAGGTTTTCACCGTGATCGACCTCATGGCCCGCTACAAGCTCAATTTCCTGCAGTTCCACCTTGTGGATGACGAGGGCTGGCGCCTGTTTGTCGAGGAAATCCCCGAACTCACTGAGTTCAGCGGATTCCATGCACTCCCGACCAGGCAGGAGGACGGCTCTTTCCTGGAGGTTGACGGACTGCATCCGTCTTACGACGGCAGCTTCGACCGCAATGACAAGCATTCCAACGCACATGGCTTCTACACCAGGCAGGATCTGGTCGAGATTCTTCGCTATGCGGCGGACAGGCATATCCAGGTCGTGCCGGAGATCGATACTCCGGGGCATTCGTATGCTGCGATTGCGGCCATGGAAGCGTATTGGCGTCGTACCGGCGACGATTCGCTCCGCCTGGTCGATCCTGAAGAGGAGAAAGCCTTCCTTGCAAACAACGGCCACCGCTGCAATGTGCTCAACCTCGCTCGTCCGCAGACCTACAAGTTTATCGGCATCCTGGTCGAATGCCTGCGGTCGGTGTATGCTGAGGCGGGGGTAGAACTGGGTGAAATCCACCTCGGCGGCGATGAGGTGGCTGCTGGTTCCTGGACCGGCCGGCCATCATGCGTGGCATTCATGGAAGAGCACGGCTGGACGGAGGAGTCCCAGCTGAAGGAGTACTATCTCGGCCGTCTGATGGACATGCTCGAGCCATATGGCATCAAGCTTGACGGCTGGCAGGAAATCGCAATGAACCTCAGCGAAGAGGGGAAAGAGCGGCTGATACGCAATGCCGGCTACATCAACGTATGGAGCACAACCGGCGGGAATGCCGATCTGCCGTACAGGCTCGCGGACCAGGGATTCCCTGTGATGTGGAGCGGCGCCCCGACCAATTACATGGACCTCGCATACAATGCGAACAGGGCCGAGCGCGGCTTGAACTGGGGCGGATACGTGGATGAGGCACGCTCGTTCTCGCTGCTTCCGTTCGACGAGGAGCTTTCGGCCGGATTGGAGCATCCTGAAAACATCCTCGGCGTGGAGGCGCATCTCTGGAGCGAGCAGCTGCGGTCGATGGATCTGGCGATGTACGCCATGATGCCGAAATCGCTCGGAGTTTTCGACCGTGCCTGGAATGCAGCTCCTTCGTTGAGCTTCGACAAGTTCTATACTATAGTTGCGGACAGGGAGTTGCCGTACCTGGATTCCAAGGGCATCAACCATCGTCGCGCCGCAACGCCTGCGGAGTAAGAGATGGAAGCCGCAGCCAGACATGAGCGTATCCTGAGCATCGACATCGCGAGGGCCTTGTGCATAGTCCTCGTGGTGGCCGGGCACTATTTCCCTGATGGGGGTCCGGTCTGGTACACAGACTTGAGGAACTGGATATACTCGTTCCACATGCCTCTGTTCATGTTTCTGAGCGGATACGTCTATTCGTACACAAGGAGAGAGGAGTCTTATGCCAGGTTCCTGGGAAGGAAGGCAAAGAGGCTGCTGCTGCCGTATGTCATCGTCTCGGCGGTGATCATCTCGATCAAGATCGCGAGCCAGCAGCTCTTGGGGATGGACATCAAGAATCCGGTCGGCTTCGATTCGTATCTCAAGATGTTCCTGGGGCCGGAGGCCGCCGTCCACCTGTGGTTCATCCTCGCTTTGTGGTGGATTTTCGTGGTGGTGGCTTTGTTCAGGTCCAGGCTTGCCCATATTGTCCTTCTGCTGCTTGCAGTGGTGCTGCATTATCTGCCTTCCATTGCTCCGGGAATATGCTATCCGCAGGTTTTCTGCTTGAATTATTCGGCCATGTACCTCATCTATTTCATGCTCGGGGTGGTGCTTTGTGATTCCGGTCTCGACCTGCACCGTCCGGCCGCATGGCTTTGTGCGCTCCTGACGGCTTTGTTCATCGCCAATTCGCTGCTGCATCTCTGCCCTCCGGCCGATGCCTATGTCGGCATTGCCGGTGTGCTGGCGTTTTCCGCTCTGCTGCAGCGCGTTCCTTCCGGCTGGCTCGCTCCTGTGATGGCGGTCGGTGATGCATCCTATACGATATACCTCGTGCATTCGATTTTCATGGGCTTCATAGTGACTGGCTTGAAATTCTGCCCCGCGCTGCTGGATACCGGCGGACCGCTCTTCGGCTTGGGTGCAGTGATAATAATAACGCTCAGCGTTGTGCTGAGCGTCATTGTGCATCGAATCTTGAATGTAATCGAGAAGAGACGTCGGTAGGACCTACAGGAACTTGACTCCCGGCTTGGTAGACTGCTCGACCCATATGAGCTTGTCTGTGTCATAGCCTCTGTCGGCCGCTTCCGTCACGATCTGGTCGAGTACGTCGTCCGGAAGAGCCTGGGTCCTGGACAGTATCCAGAGGTATTTGTGATTTCCGGATCCGATCAAGGCATAGCTGTAATCGTCGCTCAGCATCATGACCCTGTAGTCAGAGTAGAATGGTCCGAAGAACGAAACGCGCAGAAGTCCGGCGGTATCGGTAAGTTTCGCCTTGCCGACTGACATCTTGTGTTTCCCGTCCTTGACGCCGCTGTTGATGACAGCCATCGTCCCGTCATCGTTGAGCGTGTATTGCGCTATGGCGTGTGTGAGACCGCGTTCGAAACTGTGGTCGAAACGTGCGATTTCGTACCAGCTTCCGAGGAAGCGGTTGAGGTCGAGCGACTTGATGGTCGAATTGTCGACCTCCTGTCCCCTGCAAAGGCATGGAGTGAGGCAGAGGAGAGATGCGAGAAGAATGCTCATAACGGTTTTCATGATTCGGTCATTTGTAAAAGGTGGATATTGATGGAAGCTGGTCTGCAAGCTATTTGCAGTCTGCTTTCTTGACGCAGACATCCTGGAAATCCGTTTTCCAGAGCCCATGGATGTTGCAGTACTCATATACGGCTACCGGTTTGTCTTCGCTGATGTTGAAGACTGCTTCCGGAGCATCGTCCGGCATAAGGATCTTCATCTGTCCTCCGTGTTCGGTTTCGAGGAAGATGAACGAAATGTGGTGATCTGGTGTCATTGGATGAGGCATCGAGCCGACCATCACCTTGATGGTGCCATTGCCTTGACATTCGACTACAGGGAGATGCTTCTCTCTCACGGAATCATTCGTGGACGGGATAAGCTCCTGCATTTGTTGACCGCAGCAGACAAGATTAACACCGCTGTCGACGAATTTGAAGACGACATTTCCGCACGTTGTGCAGAGGAAGAATTTTGTTGCCATAATCATTTTATTTTAAAATTGTTGAACATCAGTCATCGCGAAGACTTCGGAAGTCCGTCGTTCTGACATCGCAAAGGTATGGTGGCGGACAAGGGTTTTGCTATTGATTTTATATGTATTTTTCAATAGTTGTTATTGGGAAAATCAATATATTTGTACTGGGATCAAATTGATGGTTTTATGGAACTACGTCATCTGAAATATTTCGTCATGGTCGCTAAGACCCTCAGTTTTTCTGAAGCGTCACGGCGTCTGTTTGTCACTCAGGGCACGCTCTCGCAGCAGATACAGCAGCTTGAGAACGAAATCGGGGCGCAGCTGTTCGATCGTACCAGGCATTCGGTCGTGCTGACCGAGGCTGGTGAGGAACTGCTCCCCCTGGCGGTCCGGACGATAGAGGATTCCGAAGTCTGCAGCAACAGGATGAGGGATTTGAAAGGCGCTCTGACCGGGACTCTGCGTATCGGCACCACTCATTCTTTCAGTGCGTTGCTGACCGGGACGGTGAAGAATTTTGTCAAGGAGCATCCTGGCGTTTCGCTGAGGATCCGGTCGGAGACCGCATCTGACCTGATCGATTTGCTGCGGGACAAGGAGCTTGACCTGGCCCTCGCTTTCAAGCCGGCGATGGCATATGATGAGATCGAATCGGAGCCGCTGTTCAAGACTCAGTTGAGTGCGGTCATGAGGGCCGATCATCCTCTGGCGTCGAGCCGGTATCTGACCATGGCTGATCTGGAAAACCATCGGCTGGTGCTTCCTGGCAAAGGATTGCAGGCAAGACGTGTGTTCGACCGCTACCTGGGCCTGGACACGAGGGGGATGAATGTGGCGGCTGAGGTCAATGACCCGAACCTTATCATGGACATAGTCCAGAGCACGAACCTGATAACTGTGATCTCCTCCCTGGCTTCCTACTACCGGCAGAATCTTGTCGCAATTCCTTTGGACGAGGGCCGCATCTCCATGCTGGGCTGCGTCCACAGGCTCAAGGAGGGTTATCGCAAACGCTCTGCGGACATCTTCATCGAAATGCTGCGCGATTCCGCCCAGATCGAGAGGATAAGCAAGGGGCTCGAGTGATCGTATTACTTGGACAATAAATCATTAACGACATATTATGAAACCAGCTAGAATCATTTTCTCCATTGCAGCCTTGCTCGTCGCTGCAGGTTGTACGAACAACGCAGGTATGGACTTGATCTTTGACACGGATGCCAACAACGAGATCGATGACCAGCATGCTATTGCATACCTTCTCCTGAATGAAGAGAGTTTCAATACTCTGGCCATAACCACGAATGTCACGATCAACGGGTCGATCCAGGACCAGTGTGACGAGGTCCGGAGGGTTGCCGATCTTCTGAACAAAGATGTGAAAATCCTTCCCGGGGCAACGTCAAGGTTCGATGAGATTGCCGGAACCCTGGCGGATTCTGAGTATGATGGGTTCGAGGCTGTGGACTACATCATTGAGCAGTCCCTGGCCCATTCTCCAGAGAACAAGCTGACAGTAGTCGCTGTCGGCAAGTTGACAAACGTGGCTCTTGCCATTGCGAAGAAGCCGGAAATCACTCCGAACCTCAAGGTTGTCTGGCTCGGGGTCAACTATCCGGAGCCTGGAGAGCATAACATGATCTGTGACATCCCTTCCATGAACTATGTCCTTGATTCTGACGTCGAGCTCTACATCAGCGTGGTACGCTACGGGAAGGCATCCGGTACTGATGCCGTACGGATCAAGATCGACAGGGTGAGGGATGAGATTGCCGGCAAGGGCCCGGTTGCGAAGGCTCCGGTGACAGGTCGTCACGGGGGTGAATTCACCTGCTTCGGAGACTATTCCGTCAATCTTTTCGAGAACATCGAGAAGGCGGAGGATGGCTCCAGGGCCTTGTTCGACATGGCCTGCGTCGCGGTCGTGAAGAACCCTGGCTGGTGCGATGCAACGGTGATTCCGGCTCCTGTCCTTGTTGACGGCAATTGGGTGGATCGCCCGGACAACCCCCGCCATGTCACGCTTCTCGAGAACTACAAGGGCGACGAGATCATCGACGATTTCATCGCTGTCCTTTCAAAATGATTTTTTTGAAAAAACATTCAAAAGCATGTAGTGATTCGAATGTGCTTTACGTCTAAAGGGTGTATTTGATTTTTTAGACAAGAAATGGACACCAAAGAATTTGAATTTTCACAGCTGGTCAAAGAACATAAGACAACCATATACACTGTTTGTTACATGTTCTCCAAGGCCCCTGATGAAGTGAACGACCTCTTCCAGGAGATCCTGATCAAACTCTGGAAAGGGTTCGGGAACTTCAAGGGAGAATGCAGTGCCAGGACGTGGGTCTACCGTGTGGCACTCAACGCCTGCCTTGATTCGGACCGCAAGAAAAAGCGTGCAGGAGAGAGGGTGCCGCTAAGTGTCGATATCAACCCGTACGAGGATACCGACGACGACGCGCTGCAGATCCGCCAGCTCTACGCCCGCATCAACAAACTCGGATTCCTCGACAGGAGCATCATCCTCCTCTGGCTGGAAGCGCTCAGCTATGATGAGATCGGCGCCATTGTCGGCATTACCCCGAAGAACGTGTCCGTCAGGCTTGTCCGTATCAAAGAACAGTTAAAGAACCTTTAAAAGCACATCGTCATGGAAAATAACGAATTATGCAACTCCCCGGAGCTGGAACAGCTCAGAGCGGAATACACGATCCTCAAGAATAAATTCAGCAAGCAGGAAGTAATCAACGACAGGCTCATCCGCGAAACGATGAAGCAGCGTGTCAAGGGTATCAACAATATCTCATTCCTCAGCAGTTTGTGCGCTGTGCTCGTCATAATCGCGTCACCATTCGTTTTCCACGAAAACCCGGTGATAAATGCTTCCTGGGCCTTTGTCATCGCTACGGTGGTCATGATGCTGGTCTGCATCTTCTTCAACTGGAAGTACAATCACCGTCTCAATGATGCGGATGTTTCCTGTTGCGACCTGAAGGAATTTGCAAAGAGCGTACAGTATACACGTAAGAAATGGCGTGAATGGAGAAAAGTGGCGGTGCCGATGGTGATCGTCTGGCTCTGCTGGCTTGTCGCCGAAGTCTGGATTCATTCCGACCAGAAGGAGATTGCTATCTTCATGATTGCAGGTCTTGTCGTCGGAGCCCTTGTCGGGGGACTGGTCGGATTCCGGATGAACAGGAAAGCGGTCGATTACTGCGACGAGATCCTCAGCCAGATCGACAACTGACAACCCGGGTTTGCTTCGCTTCAATACAGGAAGGGCAATATCACAATAGCCTGGCTTGTGGCCAGGCTAAAGTAGAGATTCAAGGGCGCCTTTTTATTCAAGAGCTGAGGCTGCTTTGTAACGGCGCTTGCCGAGTTGCTCGTCAAGTTCCTTCAATACGCTGAAGTCTTTTCCTGCGCGCTCGAAATCGGCAACCTGGAGGCTGGCGCTGTCTTCTTCCTCAACCTGCTCGTCCACGAACCACTGGAGGCGGCTGAGAGTGGCGAAGTCGTTCTCTTCCAAAGCCAGTCGGACAAGATTCTCGATCAGCTCCGTAACCTCTTTTTCGTGCTTCAGAGTGTCCTTGAACATATCAAGGGGAGAGTTCCATTCCTGACGCACCTCGGCGATGGGCTTCAGTTCCACTTTTGCTCCGCGTGCATTCATGAAATTCTGGAATATCCTGGCGTGGTCCTGCTCCTCCAACCATTGGACGAAGAACCAGTTGGCGATGCCTTTGAGGGCCTTTGCCTCGGCATCCATCGCCATGGAAAGATACAGATATGCCGACCACAGTTCAGCATTGATCTGTTCATTGATGGCTTTCTGCATTTTCTTGGAAATCATAATTAATGTTTCAATAATACTGTTAATAATCGTGTCTCGACCTTTGTCCGGAGCCTGGATCCATTGGACTTCGGACGGCCGGTTCTGACAATGCAAAAGTAGATACAGAACCCCCCCTTTAGTATTGATGATTGTTAGTATTTTTCAATCGCTGTTATTTGTCCTGTCAATAGCGATTGCTGATATGGACTGCTCTTGTGCTTAAATAATCTGCCGGATAAGTGAAAGGTCTCCACTGGATAACGCCTTGAAATTGGACTCAATCTTCTCGATTGGCCAGTCCCACCATTTAATTTCGAGAAGGTAGCCTGTCAGTTCATCATCAAAGCGTTTCTTGATGACGCGGCAAGGATTGCCTGCTGCAATGCAGTACGGAGGAATATCTTTGGCTACGACAGAATTTGCTCCAATTATAGCGCCGTCACCTATGTGAACCCCTGGCAGGACGGTCACGTTCTGACCTATCCAGACGTCATTGCCAACAACAGTGTCTCCTTTCAGTGGCAATTCATCTTTAACTGGAGCGATTGCGCTTCCCCAGTCGCCGCCCATAATGTAGAAAGGATAGGTAGTTACTCCATCCATCCTGTGATTTGCTCCATTCATGATGAATTCGATCCCCTTGGCAATAGCACAGAATTTTCCAATTATGAGCTTGTCGCCAATGAACGGATAAAAATGTGTTACGTGTTCCTCGAATCTCTCTGCTCCATCCTTGTCATCATAGTAGGTGTAGTCTCCAACAATGATGTTCGGATTCTTGACTACATTCTTGATGTAGCAAAGGCTTGGAATGGCCGGATTCGGGAATGCCTTGTTCGGGTCTGGACGCATTTTTTTGTTGAATTGCAAGTTGTCGGGATGAAGTTAGCAATTTTCATCAAACCCGGAGGGCTATACGGACGTTGTTAAATAAGTGCTGTGCTGGAGAAATGTCAGATCCTTGGTTTCTGAATCATGCGGATGACGAGAGAAATCAGATAAATGATAATACCATACATGGCAGGAATCATTGAGACGCTCATGCCTCCCCAGATAATGTTCGAGTTAACTGCGGGATCGGCATGCGCTATAAAATGAGCGGCTTGATGAATTCCCATCAAAAGACCAAGGAAGCCGAAAGCAAGAGCGGCTTTGCCGGTTTCTTTTACCCAGTTGGGCGCTTTCCATGCGACAAAAAAAAGTGCTACTAGCAATAAGGTCAGGACTGACATCATCCAAGGACCTCCTTCAAGAAATAATTTAAACATAATGAAAAAGTGTTTTGAGTTGAACTTCTTTCCACAAAAGTATTGAAGGCTCTGAATCCTTCAAAACCGAATCCCCAAACAGGCCTGTCAAATCCCACTGTTTGGTAAAACCGGGATTTAGTATTAGAGAATTGTGCTAAATTTGTCTTTATGAAAACCGTTGGGAAAATATTGTTCTGGATTGTGGCCATTTCATTGGTTGCAACTATCATACAGAGTCTCGGCT
>JAZQNI010000039.1:0-21976 GCA_045627265.1 Candidatus Cryptobacteroides sp. | reverse complement strand
GGCCATTAAAGAGGCGTTGAAGGGCGCCGAGTTGTCAAAGCATTTCGACCAGCTGACTGTCAGCGAGTTGACTTCCCTGCTGACAGAATAATCCACCGCGAATATCCACTATTTCAAAAATTTTACTAATTTTGTAAAGTTTTTTAGAAATATAGTGTATGAAACAGTTGAACACCAAATTGATGCATCCTGCAGAGCAGCTGGCCCTGATCATCGGACGCATTTACCGTAGTGGAATGACCACTACTTCAGGTGGAAATTTGTCCATCATGGACGACAACGGAGACATGTGGATTACTCCGGCCGGAATCGACAAGGGTTCCCTCAAACCTTCTGACATCATGTGCGTCAAGGCTGACGGCACTATCATAGGGCCTCACAGGCCATCTTCGGAATACCCGTTCCACCGCGCCCTGTACAAGATGAGGCCGAAGCTTCACTCCGTAATACACGCACATCCTCCGGGACTGGTCACCTTCAGCATCGTCCACCAGATTCCGGACACAAGCATACTTCCGCAGGTCCGCAATGTCTGCGGCCCGATCGGTTTTGCACCATACGACGTACCGGGCAGCGAAGCACTTGGCGAGAAGATCGCGGCCGAATTCCAGAAAAATCCTGAGTACAAGGCAGTGATCATGGAGAATCACGGAGTTGTGCTGATGGGTGAGGATATCGCCGACGCATACCAGAGGTTCGAGACTCTCGAGATCTGCGCACGCACTATCATCAACGCCAGGACCCTCGGCGAGCCTGTATTCCTCAGCGAAGAGCAGCTTCAGGCACACGAGAACAACCTGCCGTACGATTTCCAGCATTTCATGAATGTAACGCATCCTTCAGACGAAAGGGCCATCAGGACAGACATCTGCCGCCTCGTCCGCAGGGCCTGCGACCAGAATCTCATGAGCAGCGCATATGGCACCGTATCGATGAGATGGAGGGGCAACGACTTCCTGATTACTCCTACGGGCATTCAGAGATGGGACATCGACGAAGAGGATATCGTCCAGATCAAGGACGGCATGGTGGAGGCCGGCAAGAATCCGAGCCACGCGGCCGCTCTTCATTTCGAGATCTACAGGCGCAACCCTAAGGTGAACGCCATCATCATGACCCAGTGCCCGTCCCTCATGGGCTTCTGTACCACGAACGCCAAATTCGACGTGCGTACGATTCCGGAGAGCTGGATTTTCCTGCAGGATGTGCCGAAGTTCCCGTTCGGGTCTCATTACACCAATGTGGGTGAAGTCGCCGATGCGTTCAAGAGCAGGCCTTGCGCCATGCTGGCCAACGACTCGATAATCGTGGCTTCTGACTCTCTGATCAACGCGTTCGACCGCCTGGAGGTCGCCGAATTCAGCGCCAAGTCGCTGATTCTCGCAGCCCCGGTCGGCAACCTGCACCCTATCACAGACAAGGAAGTCGAGGACCTGCGCGTCGCATTCCACGTCGGCGAATAAGTTCATGACATCAGAAGTGATGACAATAAAATAATGGCCGGCATGACTGCCGGCCATTTTCTATTAATGCAGCGATTAGAGCTGATCAGCGTGAGCGAGGAGATAGGTCTCGGCCTCGACGTTCCAGAGGCCCATGTGGGCATCGCAAAGCTTTGCGAGCTCGGCATACACCGGATTGGTCTTGCCCTTCTCAGCGAAGTCGGCGATAGCCGTGAGAGGCATCTCTATATGGGTGTAGATGAGCTTCTTGCCTCCTGGGATGGATGGAAGGTTGAGAGTAGTCTCGATGACAGCGTTGAGTCCGCCGATATGGGTGACGAGTCCTGCCGGATCCATGCCCTTGCTCATGAGGTCGAGAGCCTCCTTCATGTCGTCCGTATTGCCGCCGCTGGTGCCAACCACGTGTGTTGAAGCATAGTGGACGTTGTAGAAATTGAACGGAGCCTTGAAATCAGCCTTGCCCGGACCAGAGAAGAAGTTGAGACAGCCGTCAAATCCGAGGATTGCGTCGGCCTGCTCGATGACTGCTGGGACTGGAGCCATCACGACAACGTCGTTGTAGCCTTCGCCACCGGCAATGTCACGGAGAAGAGTGACAGGATCCTCGACCTTTGTGTTGACATAGTGGAGCTCGATGCCGCGGCTGGCGGCATACTCTACGGTGTAGAGGCTGGCAGCTCTGTCAAGACGTGCCTGGTCGATGTCTGTCACGACGAAAAGTGAAGGATGACGGTCTTCGCGATGGAGCACGTAGTTGATGCATGCAAGTCCCATAGGACCTACACCTGCGAGAAGTGCCATCTTACCGTTCTCGGTGATCTCCATATCGTGGACGTATGATCCAGGAGTCGTATGATAGCAGGCATGCATGGCGCCGATGACGCAGCTGAGAGGCTCGCTGAGTGATGCTGGATAGAATCCCTCTCCCTTGTAAGGGAGGAGGCAGCCCTGCGACATGACCTCAGCAGGGATGACTACATATGTGGCATCTCCACCAATATACTTATAGGAATAACCAGGAGCGGAAAGGACTCCGACAGGGCCTCCCTCGTATGTGAGGGCCGGCTGGATGGAGAACTTGTCACCCGGCTTGAACTCTGACTGCCATCTGGCACCCACCTCGACGATTTCGCCTGCGAATTCGTGTCCGATGATGGTTGGGTTCTCAGCTACATCGTCAGGGACTCTCTTGTGCTCAGGGCCCTGATGCGATGATTTGTATGACGACATGCAGATGCTGTCGCTAACTACCTTTGCGAGGATCTCATCCTCCTTGATCTGAGGAAGCTCGAACTCCTCGAGTCTCAGGTCGCACTTGCCATAGAGGCGTACTGCTTTTGTCTTCATATACTTATGATAACATTATTTGTCCTCCGGTCACAGGGATAGCCTGTCCTGTCTCACCGGTCTGTTCGATTGCGTAGAAGATGGCTCTCGCGACGTCGACAGGGTTGCAGCCCTTGTGCATCGGCACCTTGGAGAGATAGTAGTCACGTACATCCTGCACGGTCTTGGCCCCAGGGACCTTGCCGGCATTGAGGTACTGGATGAAGAGGCCCTTCTCAGGGTCGCTCCAGAGCGGTCCGTCGAGGAAGTTGCCAGGGCAGATCGCGTTGACCTTGATGTTGAACGGAGCGAGCTCGAGAGCGAAGGACTGGGTGAGTCCGATGCCGCCGAACTTGCTTCCTGCGTATGCATAATTGGCCTTGGATCCTTCCAGACCGCTCTTGGAGTTGATCTGGATGATGTCCGCGAAGTACTCCGGGTCGAGTTTGGTCTGGATCTTCATCACGTGGCTCGCTATCTTGGAGCAATAGAAGAATGCGTGGTAGTTGATCTTGGTCACGAACTCGAAGGTCTCAGGGGTGAGGGTCTCGAGATCTCCTGCACGTGCGACACCGGCATTGCTGACGAATGCATCAAGAGCGCCGAAGTTGATGATGGTCTCACGCACGAGGGCCTGGATGCTGTCCAGCTCGCTGACGTTGGTCTTGACGAAGATGGCTTTGTTGCTGGTCGCAATCTCGTTGAACGCAGCGGCAGTCTTCTCGCCGGTCACCTCATTGAGGTCGGCCACAACAATGTTGGCGCCCTGCTTGAGGAGCTCCCTGGCGATGCCTTCGCCGAATCCCTGGGCCGCACCGGTGACGATGATGGTCTTGCCCTCGACTCTTCCGCGGGAAGCGCCGGCCGCAACCTTGCGACGATAGTTCTCGACCTCCCAGTTGTCGATGAAGGAGATCTGTCCGGCGGTCATCGGATGTTCTCCGCCGAACGACTGTGCGTACCATGCAATCTTCATCGCGTCAGTGAATACATCGGTGATGATGGACGCATTCTTGGAGTTATCGCCGACTGCAACGAGGCCGATACCCTTGATGAGGATCACCTTAGGCGTATGGCCACGGCGGCTGACATACTCCTCGATCGCCTTTTCGGCCTTGGAAACGAGTTCCTCGGCGTCGGCCGCCTCGAGATAGATGTACTCGGACTTGCAATAGACGATGATGTCCGGGGAGAACGGTGCGCTGACAGCCTTGAACGCCTCGGCGCTCTCGCAGAACTTGGAGACGAGCGCGTTGTTGGTGACCTTCAAAGTCTTGAGTCCCCTGCCGCCGCGGCTCAATATGGTGCGGATGGCAGGAATGACCTCAGTCACGCAATCGCAGATGGCTGCGTCGCCCTCAGGGAGTGCGGCAGCTTCGATCTTGGCGATGATGCCGTCATAGATGGCATCGATCTCCTCGATGGTATCCGCGCCGACGAACACGCCGTGGTTCTGGAGGAAGATGACCTGCGGCTCCTTGCCGTTGGCCGCCTTGTACTCGGCGATGCGGTCGTACACTTTCTTGAAGAGTGTGTATCCAGGATCTGTATATTCGATGTAGAGCGCTTCAGGGAAGAGCTTTGCACACTCGGCGGCCGCATTGGCGGAGCACATCAGGCCGTTGACGAGAGTAGGGTGCGTGTGGACCACGTATGCCGCTGATATGCAGTTGTGCAGAGATGTCTCTACTGACGGACGGCGATGCTTGGTGATGCATGCGGCTGCGAGGTCGTTCTTGACCTGCTCCTCACGCTCGGCAGGCACGCTGCTGTAGGTCTTGGAACCCATCGGGTCGAGCAGAGCTCTGTCAAGGACAGCGAAGCCGTCTTCGGTGATGGTGGCCATGGCATGTCCGCTGGCCTTCACCCAGAGTTTCTCTGCGTTCTTGTATGAAGTGTTGCCGCCGCCAGCGATGACGAAGCGGCTGTCACTTCCGTATTTGCGTGAAACCGCAACAAGGTTTTCTATTTCTTTCATTGGTTGATAGCCTTTTGGATGATTTTGTCTCCCTCCTCGATGCTGTCGAGTCCCTGCTGGTGAGCTGCGAGACGACAGGCTCCTTCATAGTTGATCTTGCGGAGTTTTTCACTGAGTTCAGCGGCATCACGTGTGCGGAGCTTGATCGGCTCCAGGGCCGGAGTGTTGTGCTCCGAGCCGAAAGTCACGATGAAGCCTTCGTCGACCAGATATGAGGCATACTGCTCGAGGACCGCGGTGGTGTTGCGGGTCGTGATGAACTCGACTGAGCGGAAACCTCTGCGCTTGAGTATGTCGGCGCATTTCTGGAGGTCGCCCTCGAAATCGGTGAAATTGCCCTTGGCATCGTCTGCGAGGAACGGATAGGTCGGGATACCGCCTGCCGCCTCGATGATCTTCTGGACTGTCTCCATAGGGAGGAATGCCTTCGGATCCTCAGGGACGAATGCGGCGCCGCCGGACTTCAGGAGGTTGCCCCTGATCTCGTTTTCGACTGCAGCGGCGTTGGCAGGATCGGACTTGAGCGCCTTGCCACCGAAGAGCTGCTCATAGAAAGCGGTCCTGGCGGCATCGCCGGCGAAATGGGAATCGATTGCAAGGCGTACGGCCTTGGCCAGATGACGTTCGCGGATGGAGCCGCGTGTGAGGTTCTTCTCGACCTCGTCGAATGAGATCGCGAACGGTGCTTTGATGGATGCGAGGTGGGCGTTGAGTTTCTCGCACATCTTGCCGACCTGGGCGTTGGATTCTGCCTTGACGGCCGCAAGCTGCCTTGCAGGCTCTCCGGAGAGGATCACAGGATAGCTCAGGGATTTGCCGCTGAGGTATGTACGACCAGGATTGTTGGGATCGTTGACCCTCAACCCGGCTGCCTGGTCCTCGCTGTTGAGCGAGATGAACTCGATGTTAAAAAGAGGGAAGAGGTGGCGTTTGCCACACTCTTCACTCCATTCCCTATATCCGTCAAGTGAATAGAAATCATTGATTCCCACCACTTTGACACCTTCTGCAGCTGCCATATCCAGAGCCTGCTTCACATCAGTGAAGGCGCTGAATGAATACGGGGTGTGCAGGTGTGCGTTGACGTCTGTGATGTTGATCATGCTTAAATTCCCTTCTTGGATCTGAGTACCTGCTGTGCTGTGGTGAAGTTTCCTGTAGGGACGTAATCCTTGAGAGGAAGCATCTTCTCGTTGATGACGTCGAGGAACCATGATGGCTGAGGGAAGAATGCTTCCTCAAGCTCGTGGCATGGGGTGATCCAGTTACGTGAACCGAGAACTACAGGAGCTGCATCGAGGTAATCGAAGCAGAAGTCGGCGATGTTGGCTGCGAGATCGTTGAGATATGATCCACGGGCGGCTGCGTCACCTGCAATGATGATGCGGCCGGTCTTCTTGACAGACTCGATGACCTTCTCGTAGTTGAACGGCACAAGTGAGCGTGCGTCGATGACCTCGGCCTCGAGACCATATTTCTCCTTGAGCTCGTCAGCTGCCTTGAGGGCGCGGTAGAGGGTGGCACCGATCGTGAGGAAGGTGACGTCCTTACCTGTGCGCTTGATATCAGGCTCGCCGATAGGAATCTCGTAGTACTCTGCAGGAACGCCTTCTGTGTGGAATTCCTCGCCCTTGTCGTAGATGCGCTGGCTCTCGAAGAAGATGACAGGGTCAGTGCCCTGGAGAGCTGAGTTCATGAGACCCTTGGCATCGTATGGAGTGACAGGGAACACGACCTTGAGGCCCGGGATATGGGTGCAGAGGGATGTCCAGTCCTGTGAGTGCTGTGCGCCATACTTGGATCCTACGGATACACGTACGACAACCGGCATCTTGAGGATGTTGCCGGACATTGCCTGCCACTTAGGGAGCTGGTTGAAGATCTCATCACCGCAGCATCCGAGGAAGTCGCAGTACATGATCTCAGGGATGACACGGCCACCGCACATTGCATAACCGATGGATGTGCCGATGATGGCGGCCTCAGCGATAGGCGAGTTGAAGAGGCGGTGGTATGGGAGAGCTTCGGTAAGTCCGCGGTAAACTGCGAACGCGCCACCCCACTCACGGTTCTCCTCACCGTATGCGATAAGGGATGCATCCTTGTAGAAACGGTCGACGACAGCCTCGAAGATACCGTCCCTGATGTTGAATGACTTCATCTTGCTGACAGCCTTGCCTTCCTTGTCGAGGTAGAATCTTTCCTTGCCGGCGATCTGCTTGACGCGTGGGTTCTCCTCCATAGGGTGGTTGACCTCAGGCTTGGCGTCGCTGAGAGAGTCGATGCTCTGGTTTGAGAACATCATTTCGCCGAGGAGTTCGTTGTCCTTGACGAGGTCCATACGAGGAGATACAGTCTCGTCGATGGCGAGTTTGTACATTTCGAAGATGACATCCTTCATGTCGGCCTGGATCTTGTCGAGAGCTGCCTGGTCTGCGACACCGGCTTCGATAAGCTTACGGCCGAACTCGAGGATGCAGTCCTCTGCTGCCCATGCTTCCATCTCCTCCTTTGTACGGTATGAAGACTGGTCGCTTGGAGAGTGTCCGCTGTAACGGTATGTGACGACGTCGAGGAGGCATGGTCCGAGCTTCTGCTCGAGGAGAGCCTTCTTGCGGCGGAATGCATCGATGACTGCGAGAGGGTTGTAACCGTCCACGCGTTCTGCGTTCATTGAATCCGGCTTGAAACCGGCACCGAGGCGTGCTGGGTAGGTGTAACCCATTGTTTCGCCGCGTGTCTGGCCGCCCATTGCGTACTGGTTGTCCATGACGTTGAAGAGGACTGGGAGTCCACCCTTCATGTCACCTTCCCAAAGGGTGTTGAACTGGTCCATTGAAGCGAAGGTCATACCTTCGAGGACCGGTCCGCGTGCCATTGCACCGTCACCGAGGTTGGCGACTACGATACCCTTCTTGCGGTTGACCTTCTTGTAGAGGGCTGCGCCGACTGCGATCGATCCTGAACCGCCGACGATGGCGTTGTTAGGATAGATTCCGAAAGGTGTGAAGAAGGTGTGCATGGATCCGCCGAGACCCTTGTTGAAGCCAGTGGTACGAGCGAAGATCTCCGCCATGGCTCCGTAGAGGAGGAAGCGGATACCGAGCTGTTTGGTATTGCCCTTGAAGCCCTTCTTGGCGACAGCGACGGTAGCGCCATCCCAGAATTCGTCCATGATCTTCTTGAGTTCCTTGTCGGAAAGGATTTCGATCGAGCGGAGACCCTTGGCGAGGATCTCGCCGTGGCTGCGGTGGCTTCCGAAGATGAAGTCATCTGTGTCGAGGTTGTAAGCCATACCGACTGCGGCGGCTTCCTGACCTGCAGAAAGGTGGGCAGGACCCGGGTTGTTGTATGAGACACCGTTGTAGCCTCCGGTGGTCTTCACGAGATTGAGCATGGTCTCGAACTCGCGGATCGTGAACATGTCACGGTAGATATGGAGAAGGTCTTCCTTGGTGAAATTTCCCTCCTTGAGCTCTTCCTTGACAGTCTTCTTGTACTGCATTACAGGAATCTCAGGGAACTTGACCTTATGTTCCTTTGGACGACGAACCTCGTTGGGATCGATATAAAGTGACTTTGGCATAATTGATTATTTTGTTTGATTATTTGACTGTGAATGCTGTTTCCTTGATGATCTCGGATACCGTAGGATGAGGGAAGACGACTTCCTTGAGCTCCTCTGCGGTCATCTCCTGCTCGATGGCAAGGCACATGCTCTGGATGATCTCTGAGCAAGGATTGCCGAGCATGTGAGCGCCAATCACCTCATGGTACTTGGCGCCGACCAGAAGCTTGCAGATGCCTTCGCCGCCTTCGTTCTCGGCGACGAAACGTCCTGAGTAAGCCATAGGGAGCTTGAGGACCTTGTAGTCGATGCCCTTGGCCTTGGCCTCAGCCTCGGTGAGTCCCACTCCGGCGACTTCTGGGTTGGTATAGACTACGCCAGGGATTGCGTTGTAGCGCATCACGTCCTTCTTGCCGAGGATGTTGTTGATGGCCACTTCGCCTTCGCGGCTGGCTGTATGTGCGAGCATGGAGAAGCCTGTGACGTCACCCGCGGCATAAACACCAGGGATGTTGGTGCGCATGTGCTCGTCCACCTTGATTCCGCATGGCTTGCCGCCACGGTTGAGGAGCATGTCGACTCCGAGGTTCTCGAGGCCGAAGCCTGTGATGTTGGCACGACGGCCGACGCTGACGAGGATCTTGTCTCCGCTCACGCGGCAGACCTTTCCTTCAGGATCTTCGTAAACGACGGAATTGCCCTCGATGCCTGTTACCTTGCACTTGAGGCAGAAGTTGACTCCCCTCTTGGCATAGATCGCCTGGAGCATGGAGCTGATCTCGTCATCGAGAGGTCCGAGGATCTTAGGGAGCATCTCGACTACGGTCACCTTGGTGCCGAGTGTGCTGTAGAAAGCAGCGAACTCCATGCCGATGACACCGCCGCCGATGACGACGATCTCCTTAGGCTGCTCGCGGAGAGCGAGGATCTCACGGTTGGTGACAATGACATCGCCGGCCTCCTTGAGTCCAGGGAATGGAGGGACAGCCGCTTCCGAACCGGTACAGATAAGCAGGTTGCGTGCGATGTACTCCTGATCGCCGGCAGCGATGGTGATACCCTCTGAGGAGCGTCCCTTGATCATTGCCTCAGCATTGATGACCTCGACCTTGTAGCCCTTCATGGCAGCCTTGATGCCGCCCACGAGTTTCTTGACGACCTTGTCCTTGCGGTTCACGAACTCTTCGTATTTGAATGTCGGGTTCTCCGTATAGACTCCGTAATGGTCTCCGTTGACGGCGTAGTTGTAGACTTTCGCGCCGTAGAGGAGGGTTTTGGTAGGGATGCAGCCTTCGTTGAGGCAGACTCCGCCAAGAGATTTCCTTTCGAAAAGGACGACTTTGAGACCGGCAGCTCCGGCTCTTTCAGCAGCAACGTATCCGCCTGGACCGCCGCCGATGATTGCAACATCAAACATTTTATCTGATTTTAGAATTCAACTTCAAGGTTTTCGATTTCAGTGGCGACCTGCTTGAGGAAGCGTGTTGCCTCACCGCCGTCGATTGCGCGGTGATCGTATGTCAGCGACAGGCCGAGGTACGGCACGAATGCATAGACACCGCTGCCGAGGTCCTTAGGACGTGCGACGATGGTGCCGACACCGAGGATGGCGCTCTGAGGCACGTTGATGATAGGGGTGAACCACTCCACTCCGTAGCCGCCGAGGTTGGAGACGGTGAATGACGCAGCCTCGCTTGAGAGGAGGTCAGGGTTTATGCTGCCCTTCTTGCAGTCGTCAGCGACCTTCTTGAGGTTCTTGCTCAGGCCGACGATGTTGAGGTTCTCAGCGCTCTTGACTGCAGGCACCATCAGACCGCGTTCGGTATCGACAGCGAGGCCGAGGTTGACGGTGTTGAAGAGGCGCATGGAATCACCGAGGCAGTGGGAGTTGATTGAAGGGAACTTCTGAAGAGCCTTGATGACGGCGAAGCATACGAAATCGTTGATGGTGATGTTCGCGTCGATCCTGCCTTCCTCGAGAGCCTTCTTGGCTTTCTTGCGGAGAGCCTGGATCCTGCGTGCGTCGGCGCCGAGCATATGGGTGAGCTGTGCGCTGTTCTGTAGGGAGTTGTACATCGAGCGGGCGATGATCTTGCGCATGTTGCTGAGAGGCTTGACGACGAATTCCTCACCTTCTCCAGGGATGTCGGTATGGTTAGGCTTGGCGACCTTGAGGTCTGAGCCCTTGACGGCACCTGCGAGACCTGTGCCGGCGGCAGGGGCTTCGAGTCCACCTGCTGCCACCATTGCCTTTGCGAGGCCGGTAAGACGGCCGGCAGCTGCCTGGACATCTCTCTCGATGATACGTCCGTGAGGGCCCGAACCGGCGACGTTGGCGGTATCCACGCCCTTTTCAGCAGCAAGTTTGCGTGCACGCGGAGAAACTGGTGCTCCGGCGACTACCGGACCCGCTGCGGCTGCGGCTGGAGCTGCCTCTTCGGCAGGGGCTTCCGCCTTGGCAGGAGCAGCTTCCTGTGCAGGAGCTGCTGCCGGAGCTGCGCCTGAAGGTGCGAACTCGGCGAATGACTCGCCTTCGTTTCCGATGACGAGGACGTTGGTCAATACAGGTATCTCATCTCCGTCTTTGAAAAAAACGGCGAGGACGGTGCCCTCGAATTTTGACTCTTCCTCAAATGTGGCCTTATCGGTTTCGTAACTGAAAAGGACATCTCCTACTGCAACCTTGTCACCTGGTTTCTTCTTGAATTCAGTGACGATGCAGCTTTCGACTGATTGCCCGTTCTTGGGCATGAATACTACGTTAGCCATTTAGAATTTTATGTTAGGTTTTACAATTTCCAGCTTATGGACATACTTCTTTAGAAGTATCCTGCAAGGTAGTCATTATTTATCTAAAAAGAAAATCACGGGCGACAAATCTGCCGCCCGTGATTTTCAATAATTCAATCCCCAGTCCTGGAGTCTCAGCTGGTCCTCGACCTTCTCCTCGTAGGAATCGTCCAGGTTATAGAAGAAATTGAGTCCTGTCTCTTCCTCCAACTCATTGACAGTCAAAGCACAATCCTGGAGATACTGATGAGAGGAGTCATTCTGCAGCACAAAGGCTATCGAGTAGTACTTCCCTTTCCTGTTGATCATCACGGCCTTGAAAAAAGCGTCAGGGACGACAACTTCATTCTCCCCTATCGTGCCGTACTTGTTCTCACCGATCAGAGGTCCGGTCACCACCCATGCCTTGCCGTAGTCCTGGGCCCATTGGCGCACCTTCTTCTCAAGGAACTGCCAGTCCTTCTTGTTCAAGGTTTCGTTCTGAGGGCAGACATTCGTCAGGTAGAATGTCTCGTCCATCGCAGTCGAGTCCCAACGGAAATCGCCAGCAGGGGCCATGTGACCCTTGGTCCATCCGGAATCCCGGTAATCCTCCCTCATGGCCTGTCTGACCTTCTTGAGGTCAGGATCCATGGAAAACATGCGGTCTCCCCTCTGCAGGTCACCGGCCACCTCCTCCGCGGTCAGTTCATATGCAACCCACTCGGGTATGCGGGACTGCGCGTCATAGGATATCACATAGGCGGAATGCTTGATGAGCACGTCATCCTGCTCCACCTCGGGAAGTTCCATTAGAGGCGCCGCCGCACCGACGGTTCCCGAAACAAGACCGGATGATGTCTGGGACACACACCCGGTCATAGCTATTGCTGCAAGCAGCAAGACTCTGGCATCCATGTCTTAATCGGTGCCGTCAATGATACCGCGAAGATATCCGATGGACTCGGCAACGCCTGGCTCCGGATGATCCCCGTTCTTTTCGAACTCGAAAGACATCACGCCCTTGTACCCGATCTTGCGGAGAGATTTGATGATAGATTTGAAATCCATCACGCCACGGCCCATCTCCCATGTACGACCTTCCTTGGAAGGTGCGGTTTCGTCCTTGATGTGGATATCATAGATCCATTTGCCATACTTCCTGATGTCCTTTGCAACATCATAGCCTGAACGGAATGTGTGGCCGAGGTCCATGCAGCAGCCGACTCCGAGAGAAGGATCCTTGACCATCTCCACGACGGTGCGGATGTCAGGGAATGCGGCGCCGTCAGGACCATGGGTATGGATGGCGACCTTGATGCCGGTCTCGCGGACCTTGCCGATCACATAGTCGATAAGTTCATAATTCGGAACGCCGATAAACATTTCTGCGCCATATCTCTGGGCATAAGCGAAAGTCGCGTCGACCTGCTCCTTGGATCTCATGTAGATAGGTCCGAGGATATAGCCTTCCACACCATATTCTGCGCATTTGGCCTTGAATGCATCCATCTGCTCAACCGTTGAATCGAGAGGCAGCCACCAGTCCTTGACGGAAAGATACTTGACTCCCATTCCCTGAAGAGACTTGAGAGTAGTCTCGATATCGAAATTCCTGTAGCTGAAACCGGCGACCCCGATCTTGAAGTCATCGGATGCATGTTTACTCCATGAAGACTGTGCTCCAAGCGGCAGAGAGCAGACCATCAATGCTGCGATTGCGAAGATTTTTGTGATTTTTTTCATGTTTTATGTATTTTTTGTTTGTAGTAATTTTTTCAAATGAGCAGAAGCAAAGCCAGGGAGAACAAAGTCAGCCCCTGGAACGTAAGCCTGCAGGCGCTGCCGTCTGCCACCACAGTCTCCAAAGGATCGGCCGACATGACGGCAGAAAGTTCTTCCGAAGACGGATATGAGCGTGCCGGCCATTTCCTGACGACCAACGCATCGGAAAGCATGGTGGCGCCGCCATTGGACCTGTTCAACGTCAGCAAGCTCTTCCTGTCTGCCGAACATGCATATTCCTGCAGTTCAAAAGGCACTTCGGACGCATCCGGCACGACCAGCATCGGGGTCAATCCGTTCTGGAGGGCGCTTTCGAACAGCGGCGGCAGCTTGTCCCAAACCTCCCTGCCGATCTTGCCGGGTTCGTAGGCGGAAACAAGCAGCAGATCACCGTCTGCGACCTGCCAGTCCATATATTCGCCGGAGGCATCCAGTATCGAGAGGACCGATTCCGAACCTCCGGCATTACCCTCCATAGGAAGAACGAATTCGCCACGGGAGAAATCGGTAAAATCAACGAGCGGAAGGTTGCGGAGCGAATATACGCAAAAAGCGGCGACGAGGCAGCATACTATGCCGAAGCCCCATTTTTTCGGTTTGCGTGCGCCGAATCCGTCCGTCAGCGGGACGAATGCCACCACCGCGAGCAGGCAGAGAACGACATTCTTGGCGAATGACTGCAGATGGGACAGGTGCACGACCTCGCCGAAACATCCGCAATCCATCTCGGGATTGAAAATGAGCAGGAACAAAGTCAGGACTGTGAAGCAGCCGAGCACGGCCGACACTGCGATCGCGGTCAACTTCCTTGCAACCCCGGAGACCAGGGAAGCACCCAGAATGGTTTCGGTCAAGGCAATCACGACTCCCAGGCCCTTGGACAACGGTGCAAGGAACTGCAGGTGCAGGAATTTGAGGTACTCCCCGGCTATCAATCCAGTACCGACAGGATCCATCAGTTTCAGCATCCCGGCGACAAAGAAGACGAGTCCGATGAGCACTGCGCTCAACCTGCGTATGCCATGCTGAAACCTACTCATTGTTCAAGCGCTTGTCCACGATGTCCTTTATCTTCATGAAAATAGCCTCCGGAGGAAGCATGGCTCCGTTTTCGTCCGAGCAGTCAACGGTGATGAAGTCAGGGTCAAGGGCCGCCTGGGCGCGGTACATGGCACGCACACGTCTCTGAAGTTCCAGATCCTCTTCATGGATGTCATGGCTTCCCGCCAGATAGCTCCTGTCATCATCCCCGGACCTGTCGGCAGCCAGCCTGGCCTCGACGAATCCGATCGGCACATCGAGGAAGATGTTGAGATCGGGACGAGGAAGGGAGAAATCCCCATACTCCGTGTCGATGATCCACTTCCTCAAAGTCTCGGCTTCTGCCGGATCATCCAGTTTGGCGCACTGGTACGCGATGTTGGAATAGACGTATCTGTCGAGCAGCACAGTGCCTCCATCCGCGAGGGTTTTCCTTATCTGCGGTGCCGCACCATGCCGGTCCTCCGCAAACAGAAGCGCAACCAGCTGCGGATGCACATTCTCCACCGAGCCGAAATCTCCCCGGAGGAATGCACTGATCAATCCCCCATAGACCGGAGAATCATACCGGGGGAAATGTATATATTCCATATCCCGGAATCTGCCGCCCAGGTACTCTTTCAATTTCCTGACCTGGGTGGACTTTCCCGCGCCATCCAGGCCCTCAATGACTATAAGCATCTGTCAAAGTCTTTTTTGTCACACATCATCTGCCTTCCACGTACTTGATCTTCGCGCCGGACAGCAGCTTATCATACGTAACGAACGTCCTGCCGGCTTTCTTGCCATCAATCTTGATGATTCCGTCTTCGGAATCAGTCTTCGAGACGATCGTCACATCCTTGCCGTTCTCGAGGTGCACCACGGCCTTGCCAAATACAGGGGAGGACATGGCATACTCACCGGATACCGGACATACAGGATAAAAGCCGAGAGCCGAGAATACATACCACGCCGAAGTCTGGCCGTTGTCTTCGTCACCGCAATATCCATCCGGAATCGGCCGGTACAGGCGGTCGAGGACCTGACGCACATAATGACGGCATTTGTCCGGTCTGCCCACATAGTCGTACAGATAGATCATATGCTGGGATGGCTGGTTCCCATGGGCGTAATTGCCCATCCCGGCAACCTGCATCTCCGTTATCTCATGTATCCTTCTGCCGTAATAGCTGTCGTCGTAGATCGGAGGAACCACGAACACGGAGTCGAGCATCTTCTCCAATACAGCCTTTCCGCCCATAGCTTCCGCCAATCCGTCCACATCGTGGAAAACAGACCAGGTATAATGCCAGGCATTGCCCTCCGTGAAGGCTCCGCCCCACTTGTATGTGCTGAAAGGCTCCTGGAACGAGCCGTCTTCATTCCTGCCCCTCATGAGATTGACGGACGGATCGAAAACATTCCTCCAGTTGGTGCTTCTCTTCCGATAAAGCTCCACCTCAGAAGCCGGCCGTCCCATCTTCTCCGCAACGAGGGAGAGGCACCAGTCGTCATACGCATATTCCAGGGTCCTGGCCACGTTCTCCTTGATACCGACGTCATACGGGACATAACCAAGCGTATTGTAATACTCGTGGCCCCAGCGCCCCACGGAAGGGAATAACGGATGCACGTTCTCAGTACCATGGACCATTGCTTCATACAACTTGTCGATGCCATCGGCAGAAATACCCTTGAGATACACGTCTGCGGCAACTGAAATCGAATTGTTGCCGACCATGCAGCTGCGATGGCCCGGGCTGGCCCATTCCGGGAGGAACTCGTTCTCCTCGGCAATATGCATCAGTCCCTCCTGTATCTCGCGGCTTACAGAAGGATAGAATAGATTCAGCAAAGGCATCTGGGCGCGGAAGACATCCCAGAAACCGCTGTCGGTGTACAAGGTACCCTGGCGGACCTCCCCGTTGTACGGGCTGTAATGCCAGACAGAACCGTCCTCAGCCACCTCATAGAATTTGCGCGGGAACAAGGTGCTCCTGTAGAGGCAGGTATAGAACATCTTGTATTGGTCGTCAGTCCCTCCGGACAGCTCTATGCGTCCCAGGACCTCGTTCCACCTAGCACGGGCCCTCTCCTTGACATCATCGAACGAGCCTTCCGTCTCTTTCAAGTTCGTGAACGCCTGGTCCAGCGAAATGAACGAAGATGCAGTGTGGACTTCCACCGACTCACCTTTCGACGTACCGAACTTGACCGTGAGCTCGTCTCCATCCTGCGTCCAGTCCTCGAACTGCTTGTCGAACACCAGCACGAACCAGTTCTTGAAATTATCGGAAACTCCCCCATGATTGTTGGTCGTATATCCCGTAACCGTCGTGCGGGTATCATCGACTTCGAACGCAACGTCCTCCCACGCCCCGTCGATGACTATCCCGGATTTTCCGCTTTCCGGGAAACGGAAGCGCAGGACGGCCCCTCTTTCGGTCGGGGCGATCTCGACATTGACGTCATGGTCTGCGAGATAAACCTGATAGTAATATGGCAGTGCGGTCTCACACTTGTGGGAGAACCAGCTTCCACGCTTATCCTCCGTAGAATTCTCGTAATCCTTGAGCGGCATCACGACATAATATCCGTAATCTCCTATCCAAGGGCTTGGCTGATGGGTCTGCTTGAATCCTATGATACGATGAGCGTCATAGACATAGGTCCAGCTGTTGCCGGAAGTCATCGGCGTCCAGCAATTCATGCCCCAGGGCATGGTCGTGGCAGGATATAGGTTGCCGCTTGAAAAAGTGTAATCCGACAAAGTGCCGACAGTCGTGGACACGATATCGGCCGGATACTCCGGTCCGTCCTTCTCCTTGGAAACAGCCGGACCGACAGCAAGGCAGACAAGCAACGCAGACAAAAAAAACTTTCTCATTCCACCAATTTTACAATCACACAAAATTAAGGAAAAAAATACTAATAAACATAGTTTTCTTATATTTGCTCCATATGAAAACGGCAGTGGATCACAGCAGGAAGATAGAGATAATGGGCATCCTCAACCTGACGCCCGACTCATTCTATGCTCCGAGCAGAGACAATTTCGACATACTCCAAAGCGGCGCCGACATAATCGACATCGGCGCCTTTTCCACCCGTCCCGGCCATTCTCCGGTCAGCGAACGCGAAGAATGGAGAAGGCTTCAGGGGCCGCTCAAGGACATAATGTCGGCAAGGCCGGCCTTCCGGATTTCAATAGACAGTTTCAGGTCGGGAATCATCCGCAAGGCCTGCGAAATCTGCGGGCCGGTGATCGCCAACGACGTCACGGCAGGCGAAGGGGACGAAAAGATGCTCCGCACCGTGGCGGAACTTGGGCTGACGTACATCCCGATGCATCATGGGCCGGCGGAGGATTCGAAGGACGTGCGCAGATTCTACGCAGAGTTTGAAAAGATTTCCGAAGAAGAAGGAATCACGGACTGGATCATCGACCCAGGATTCGGGTTCGGAAAAACCGTGGAACAGAACTACGGCGTGTTCCACAGTCTGGAAACATTGCTGCAGTGCCATAGGAAGGTGCTTGTCGGCATTTCCAGGAAAAGTATGATATGGAAACCAGCGGGCATCACTCCAGAAGAATCACTGGCAAGGACAAGCGAACTGCACCTTGAGGCTTTGGAGCGTGGAACGGACATCCTGAGGGTCCACGACGTAGAGGCAGCACGCGAAGTGGTGGCGCTTTATCGCAGGAATCACGCCGGAGTCTGACTTACTTCGAGTCCGGGATTATGAAGACATCATCCCCCGGCTCGGCAAAACGGAACTTCTCCCTGGCGTATTTCTCCAGTGTATCGCGATTGGTCGACATCGCTTCTATCTGCTCCTCCAGATCAGATATTTCGCCTTTATAAAGCTCGATCTGTTTCTCCTGCTTGCGGATGTCCAGCCTGGCCTTCACGAGACGGATGACATTGTCGTGGCGCAAGAAACACACGATAAGGAGGAACACCGTTGTGGAAAACAGGATATATTTCAGGAGAGGACTCTTTTTCATATCTGCAAAAATAACTATTTTTGTCAGTAATAAAACAATATCATGATGAAACCAACATTACTTGTTCTTGCTGCCGGAATGGGCAGCCGCTACGGCGGACTCAAACAGATGGACGGCCTCGGCCCGAATGGAGAAACTATCATCGATTATTCTATATATGACGCTGTCCAGGCCGGCTTCGGAAAGGTCGTCTACATCGTCAGGGAGTACTTCCGCGAGCAATTCGAGACAATCGTGAAACAGAAATACAGCAACGTCAGATGCATCGACGGCGAACCTCTCGAATTCGTGTTCGTGGTCCAGGAACTCGACAAGATCCCGGCAGGATTCACCCTAAATCCTGAGAGACAGAAGCCTTGGGGCACAGCACACGCCGTGCTGATGGCCAAGGATGTCATCAACGAGCCTTTTGCCGTCATCAACGGCGACGACTACTACGGCAAGGAATCCTTCAAGATCCTCGGAGACTGGCTGCGCGCACACGAAGACAGCAAGGGTGTCTACAGCATCGTAGGCTTCGAGCTGAACAACACGCTCTCCGAGTCAGGCGGCGTATCCAGAGGAATATGCTCATACGACGCAGAACAGCACCTGACCAACGTGGCGGAGCACCTCAACATCATCAAGGAGGAAGACGGTGTCGTACGCGGAGACAACTCCACCAACGGAGAGCATGTCGAACTCGACGGAGCCGCACTCTGCTCGATGAACATGTGGGGATTCACCCCTGACTACTTCAAGCTGAGCGGGGACATCTTCGTCTCATTCCTCGAGAAGAACATCAACGAACCGAAGAAAGAATACTATATCCCATACGCTGTCGACTGCATGATCAAGGCCGGAGACGCAAAGTGCGACGTACTCTCGACTCCGTCCCACTGGTTCGGCGTGACATACAAGGAAGACCGTCCGGGAGTTGTGGCCAAGTTCCAGGAACTTGCCGATTCAGGAGTTTATCCTACCCCTCTTTACAAATAGAAGGAAATGGGCGTAAGCAAAAGGAAAATACATAATTTCGACATTTTCAGCGGCTACTCGTGGTACACTCCGGGATTCGGCGGGCTGGTGGGACTGCTGATGCTCCTTTTTGCGGGAGCTCTGTTCGGCTCCATGGTCACGCTGATAATCTCAAAGGCGTACGGCAGCCTGTCGCTCGAGTTGTCGAACCTGGTCGCATACCCGCTGATGTTCATTCCTGCAATGATTTACGCAGGAGTACGCAGCCGCAGCAACGCACTGTTCGAGACGGGATACGCACTCGACAGCGCGCACTTCGGCCGCATCGGAGGGCTCGCGTGCGCATTGATTGTCAGCGTTGCGACATTCGCCGCAGGGTTCATGACGGATATCGTGAGCGCGAAAATGCCGGAAATGCCGGAATTCCTTAAGGAAGCGCTCGAGGCGGCGGCCGGCGGAAACATCTGGTTGTCACTGCTTTGCGTATCCGTATTCGCCCCTATCTTCGAAGAATGGCTCTGCAGGGGAGAGATTCTGCGAGGTCTGCTGAACTCAAAGAAAGCGGACGGCAGCAGGTTGGTCACGCCGGCGGCGGCCATCATCATTTCGGCCCTGTTCTTCGCGTTCATCCACCTCAACCCGTGGCAGGCCATACCGGCATTTATCATCGGATGCCTGATGGGATACGTATATTACAAGACCGGATCGCTCAGACTCACCATGCTGATGCACTGCGTCAACAACACCATCAGCGTCATCGCATCACACATCGATGCTTTCGAGGACAAGGAATTCTGGATTGACGTGCTTGGGAACAAAGGCTATGCGGCAGGATTCGTCATCTGCGGCATCATCCTGTACCTGGCTGTCAAGGCCATCAGCAAGATCGAGACGCAGTCTCATCAAGGCAACTGCGACGTCATTGAATCTTGATGACAAATGGAAGAACTCAGGAGATTATATTCGGATTTCATCGGGAGTCCAGACATAGAAATGCGGCAGATATGCCAGTCAGGAAGCCACAGGCAGTATTTCAGGCTGTCTGCGGCTTCTTGCCATCATATAGGGGTCATAGGCACCGACGCCGATGAGAACAAAGCCTTCATCGGCCTGGCCCGGCACTTCAGATCCAAGGGAATCAACGTACCGGAAGTCCTTGCCGTCAGCGGAGACGGTTTGAGATACATCCAGGAAGATCTCGGAGAAATCCAGCTTTATGACCTGCTCGCAGATGGCAGGAAGAGCGGAGAATATGACGAAGAGATGTGCGGGCTGCTGTGCAAGACCATGGCCGCACTGCCGAAAATTCAGTTCGAAGGCGCGGAAGGCCTCGATTTCAGCCTGTGCTACCCGGAAGAGGAGTTCAGCGCCAGGATGGTGGATTTCGACCTCAACTATTTCAAATACTGCTATCTGAAGACATCCGGCGTCGAATTCAACGAAATCAAGCTCCAGGATGATTTCGATGCATTGAAGATGGACCTTCTCAAGGAAGACCGGCAGACCTTCATGTACCGCGACTTCCAGGCTAGGAATGTCATGATGAAAGACGGAGAGCCTTGGTTCATAGACTTCCAGGGAGGCCGCCGCGGGCCGATATACTACGACGTCGCGTCATTCGTATGGCAGGCCAGGGCCAGATACCCGGAGGAGGTCAAGGAACGCATGATTTCGGCATACCTCGACGCTCTGGGACAGTATCGCAGCATCGACCGGGACGAGTTCGAAGATAAGTTGCGGATATTTGTATTGTTCCGCACCTTGCAGGTCCTGGGTGCGTACGGCTTCCGCGGGAAGTTCGAGAAGAAGCCCCATTTCCTTGAAAGCATACCATATGCACTCGCGAATCTCAGGGCTTTACTTCATAAGCCGTTCGACAGATACCCATACCTGTGCGACGTTCTCGCCGAGCTTTGCGCCGAGCATGAATCTCCGGCAGCAGGAAGCGGACTCGAAGTCCACGTGTACAGCTTCTCCTACCGCAAAGGCATTCCCGAGGATCATTCCGGCAACGGCGGAGGCTATGTATTCGACTGCCGCGGCCTGCACAACCCGGGAAGATACGAGCAGTACAAGAATTCGACCGGGATGGACGACGACGTGATAAAGTTCCTGGAGGAGAGAGGAGAGGTGTCCGGCTTCCTTGAGAGCATATACAGCATCATAGACCCGCATGTGGCAAGATACATCGCCAGAGGCTTCTCGCATCTCCAGATCAGTTTCGGATGCACCGGCGGCCAGCACCGCTCCGTGTATTGCGCCGAGGCGACAGCACGCCACATCCATGACAAATTCGGCATCAAGGTGCGCCTCACGCACGTAGAACAGCATAAGGACATATCATTCTGATGAAAGCACTGATATTCGCGGCAGGGCTCGGCACCAGGCTAAAGCCGATCACAGACACGATGCCAAAGGCTCTGGTTCCGGTGGCCGGCCGGCCACTGCTCCACCACGTCGCACATAAGATCATAGACGCCGGCATATCGGACATTGTCATCAATGCTCACCATTTTGCCGGGCAGATAGTCGGATACGTCGCATCCCAGGACGGTTTCGGCGTCCATACCGACATCTCAGTCGAGGAAGAACGCCCTCTCGAAACCGGCGGAGGGATCAAGAAAGCACGAAAGTTCCTCGAAGGGGACGATTTCCTCGTGCACAACGTGGACATCTTGTCCAATCTGAACATACGCTGGTTCATCAGCCAAGCCAGGCCTGACGCAGTTGCGACGCTGCTGGTCAGCGAAAGGAAGACCACACGCTACCTCCTGTTCGACGAGAGCATGAGGATGAAAGGATGGACAAATGTCAAAACCGGGGAAATAAAGACGCCTTTCCCCGTCGAAGATCTGTCCGGATGCCGCAGATTGGCTTTTTCCGGCATACACTTCATCTCCAGCAGGATATTCGGGATAATGGACGGTTATGCGGCGGAAGATGCGTTCCCGATCATTGATTTCTATCTCAGGATAGCGGCACAGCACCCTATCTACGGAGTCATTCCTGAGAATTTCAAGATGATGGACGTCGGCAAGGTTGACAGCCTGGCCGCGGCCGAAGGTTTTCTGGCGGAGTTGGAGCCGGAAGGCGGTTTT
>JAZQNI010000038.1:0-3573 GCA_045627265.1 Candidatus Cryptobacteroides sp. | reverse complement strand
AGCCATTCCGAACAGGATACGAAAAAAAGAAGATGACTTTTTCGGTCATCTTCTTTTTTGTGTTATGAAGGTATGTCTCTATTCCGGAAGGATGCCCTTGCCGGTAAGGTACTCGCCAATCCTGTCGAGGAAGCCATAGCTGCCCGTGCCTGGTGAGGCTTTCTTCTGGAAGCAATGCTGACGCAATGCGAAGGTGTGCAGTTCGGACTGGATGCCCATGGCACGCATCTTCTCCCAGGTCTTGACTGATGCCATGGAAGCGAAGCCGTCCGCATCTCCGTGGAGGAAGAGCATAGGCGCAGTCTTGAGGTCGAAGCTGAAGTCCGGCACGAGGATATCCTCCTTTTCGTTGCCGCCGTGGTCATTCATGCGGTCGACGCCGTCTGTCAGAGCGTATGCTGGATAAACGCCGATACCCCACTGAACATTGCATGGGAGCTTGTCGATTTCGTCCACGCCGAGATAGGAGTTGTGGAGGGATGAGGTGACGCCCATCAAGGTAAGGTGACCGCCGGCCGAGCTGCCCATGATGCCGATGCGGTTCGGATCGAGACCGCGTTCAGCCGCCTCGCTGCGTACGACCCTGATGGCGCGCTGGAGATCCTGCCATGCGGACATATGCTTTGGAAGGCCCTTTGGACGCGGTGTGCGGTACTTGACAGTAACCACGGCCATTCCCCTTTCGTTGAGATAACGGCGTGCAGGAGCGACTTCAAATCCGTCCGGATCATTGCCGCCATAACCGCCGCCAGAGTAGATAATCTGGATTGCGGTGGTCTTGAGCACAGCAGGGATATGCCACTCGAGGTATGGTTTGCACTGACGGTCCGGCTGTGCGGACGGCATCTTGCCTTCCGGCCAGAGGTCCTCGGTGACGTGGATCGCACGGGCGGAATCATCCGCATACCTGTCCGTCAGTTCGACTTCGGGCTCGAGTTTGCCGATGAAGCCCATCTGCCTCATGAATTCGACGCCACGCTCGAATCCGAATGCGCCGTGTCCCTTGTCGGCATAGAGATGGAGTTCGGCTGGGATCTTGCGACGGCGGAGCTCCCTGTAGACGAGAGTCGAGCCGTTCGGAGAATATGGATCGGCCCCGCCGTGGTGCAGGCTCATAGGGCAGGTCTTCTCATCGAACTTGAAGCACTTGGAGATGCGCACGCCGGTGCCGTAGCCCTGCATGGTGGCCGGACTTCCATCCTGCCCGTCATTGGTGACGTATGCCGGGGCATTGACTATGGCCCAGTTGATGTGGCAAGGCACATCGTCGAGTTTGTCGATCTTCTCATATGCCGGGGTCTGCGAGCTGGTGGCGAGCATCAATGCGAGATGTGAGCCGGCCGACATGGAGATGACTCCGATCTTCTCCGGGTCGAATCCGCGTTTCTCGGCCTCGCTGCGGACCATCCTGACCGCGCGCTGGCCATCCTCCCAGGCTGTCTGGTAGATAGGAAGTCCCTCTGGACGAGGAGTCCTGTATACGAAATTGACGCACTGTACTCCCATAGCGGTGAACTGCTCAGCCCAATATTTGATGAGGCCCACATCGCAGCAGTTATAGTAGCCACCGCCGGAGATCAGGATCATGCAGGCGGAATCCCTGACGCTCGCCTCAGGAGCGGCATACCATTCCAGATATGCAATGCGGTGCTTGTCAGCCTTGAATCCTTCCTTCCCGGCCTCGTCGGTCATCGCCGCGATCTGATGTTCCTGTCTGTCCGGCATCTTGTTCTTGGGCCAGATCAATTCTCTTTCCTGAGCCATGCAGAGCACGGGCATCAATGAGATCAATGTCAAAAGAAGCTTTTTCATATCAAAAAAATATAATCATATTTCCATGCTGTCCTTCAAAGTTAATACAAGTATGCCGATAATCCATTAAATTTGTGTGCGAATGATAAAAATCACCTTCAGCATATGGCGGCATCGTTTCATACTTTCAATTGCGACAGGTTCTCGATGGACTATGCCGTCTTCGGAGACGGGAAGAAAACCATGGTGATGGTACCTGGCATGAGCCTCAGGTCGGTCATCCCATCCGCGAATGCGGTGGCCGGGGCATATTCCGTCTTCAAGAAGGCTTACAAGGTCTATCTGGTGGACTACAGGAAGGACATCCCCGAAGGCTATACGATAGCGGACATGGCTGAAGATCTCGCGGAGATGATGCACGGGCTGGGTCTGGAAGGTGCCTGCGTGTTCGGGACATCGATGGGAGGGATGATCTCCCTGGCCATGACCGTCGGTCATCCGGAGCTTGTATCCAAGCTGGCCGTATCATCGACCATGGTGCGGCACTGCGCCAGGAGCATGGAGAGCATTTCCGGGTGGAAAGAGCTGGCGGAAAGTGGAGACCGGATCGCGCTCAACAGGGATGTGTTCAGCAAGGTGTACTCCCCTGGTTTCCAAGAGAAGTATTCACGTGCACTGAAGATGCTGGAGGACGAAGGCACGGCCGAAGAACTGCATAGGTTCGCGACCCTGGCCAGGGCTACGGAGGGATTCGACATAATGGACAAGATAAGCGGGATCAAATGCCCGGTCTTTGCGTTCGGAGTGGAGGACGACACCGTACTTTCGTGCGCTGGCACGAGGGACATAATCGAGGCGACCGGCTGCAAGTCTCACATATTCCCGGGCAGCGGGCATGCCGTCTATGACGAGGATCCGCATTTCAAAGACATGCTTTTTGATTTTTTTGAGAGTTGACATCATGCTGAGCCTGCTTTTCGTAATACTCTGCGGCATCTCGCTTCCTGTCGGAGGCGTGCAGATGCAGTATCTCTGGCGCAACCAGCTGGGCGACATCTACTCGCTCGGGCTTGGTAGTGCGGCATGCCTCGGCGCGGCCGCGGCGACGATGACCGGATGGTGCTCGCTGACCACGGGAGCGTTCATCTGCCAGGGCATCTGCGCCATCCTGGTGAGTCTGGTGGCGTTGAAGCTCAGCACTAACCGTCTGATCACGTTCGGAATCATTTTCGGCACATTCATCGGATCTCTGGGGACCATAGTCGTGACCAATGCGCCTACCGGCGAATTGCTGAAGCAGTATTATCTCTGGGGTGCGGCCAATTTCAAACTCGAGGGTGTGACAACATCCGACATTGTGTTCAGCCTGGTTCTGTTTGCGGCCGGGCTTGCGACGGCGATCGCTGTTGCGAAGCCGCTCACGCGGCATTTCAAGGGCGAAATCGAGTTGTCCAATGCGGCCAAGGCGGGCATATTGTTCATGATCAGCGTGCTGGTGACGAGCGTTGTCAGCATCTGTGGTACGATCGGATTCGTCAGTCTGGCCATACCGAACCTGGCAAGGGTGATCGTGAAGCCGGGCGACATACGTGTCCAGTACGCGTTGAGCGCGGCCATGGGCACGGCGTTGCTGCTCATAACCTATGTCATCGTCACCTATTGCAATTTCGGCATCTATCTGCCGGTCAGTGCGACGATGAGCATCATCGCACTGCCGCTGCTCGTCTTCCTCTTCCTCCGCGAAGAAAAATCCGCCTGACGCGGCCGTCTCCGCCCGGCGGTTTTGTCGGCAGACAGATGACGGTCTGCAAGTAGCATGGG
>JAZQNI010000037.1:0-9436 GCA_045627265.1 Candidatus Cryptobacteroides sp. | reverse complement strand
CCACGCGTTCAGTCGTACGGGATGGCTCGGACAAGCGTGAGAAGAACTTCGGAAGGACGCCGTCCGCCGGTGCTTCATAGCCGGAAGGGAGTGAGACGAACACGCTGCCGCAGGTCTTGAGGGAATTGAGCGAATAGCGGCCTCTGCTGTCCGTGAGCGTGACTTCCTCACCGTCCGAAACCACCACACCTTCCAGAGCCTCACCGCCCGAAGTGACGTACCCGTAGACAGTGGTGCCCTCCCCTATCGGTTCAAGCTGCTCTTCGGGGGTCTCATCGGGGAGTTCGTCAGGTTTCTCCTCCGTCAGTTTCTCACAAGACGCGAGGATCGCCAACATCACAAGAGCCGACGCAAAGAAGTGATATGTCCGATTCAAGCACCTCATGCCGTGCCAAATTTAGGAATAATTCCATTAAATCCGGCACGCAACATCTAATTGATTCCGATGGATGCCAGAACTTGATTGGACAGTTTCAGGAATCTCATTATCTGTTTTGTTGAAGCATTGTATTCATAGCGCATTGTTTTAGCCAGTTCTATTTTTTCTGCCGCACCAGCCTCCGTCACAGATTCAATAGAGTACTTTTTCCTTGCCATAGAAGATACGGCGGAAAACAGTTCATCGTCCGTATAGAAGACGCTCTCACTGATGTCTCGAGCAATATCTTTTTGGGCTTCGATACTTCTCCCAAGTTTATAAAAATAATGGGACGGACTTCGGAACAGTCTTTCACCAAGCGCTATCTCGCAGAAAGACAAAGGAGAAACGCATCCTTCATACATCAACAGTCCTCCGACATTATCAGCCTTACGGCTATTGATGCCAGATTGTCTTTCACGTAATGTCATCGGACGGGATTGCATATCTGCCAAAGAAACAGAATCCGGGCTGAAATAAAATCTGTTGGCCCCCCAGGGATAAGTGAAAGGTGTGTAGTTCTTGGACACCACATATCCGTTACGATTATTGTAGATTATGACATTGCGGACATCCTCAAGGGATAATAGTTCACGTGTCCGGGCATTGAATCCCGACCAATCGATTGTCCTTCCGACCTTTCTGAAGTGCCGCGACAAATATTTCTTCACAGAATCAAAAAAAGAAAGAATAACAATCCTTTCACCAACGATTGCGCCATGCATGTGATTGGACATGAACTCGAATGTCAAAATCTTGATCTCAGGGAAAAGCCGAGCACAGATGCCTATGATATTCATGCCGGCACGGTAATCGTCATCCGCACAAAAAATCATCTCGAAATTCTCACTTGTCCATAAATGATAGCATTCCCCCAGGTCGTGAAACACTTGAGAGCATCGACCCTCATCATCATAGAAGCTTTTCATAGTTCTATCTCCTCATTTTGCAGCGGACAATGGTCTCTCCGCTACAATCCATCCATATAGTTGAAAAAATGCAGCAGGAAGAACCATTTCCGCTGCAAAAACACTTGTTTTCGAGCATTTTGCAGCAAAAAGGGCCATTCCCGCTGCAAAAAGAATTACGCTTCAAAAGAGACAAAAGACAGCGACTGAAATTCAGTCACTGTCTTTTTGGTACTGGGTAGGAGAATCGAACTCCTATTGCAAGATTGAGAATCTTGAGTACTAACCGTTATACGAACCCAGCGTTTCAGATTGCGGTTGCAAAGATATGCAAAAAATCGCAATCTGCAAATTTTTATTTCAATTCCTTGAACTTGGAAAGAGCGATCTTCTTAGGCTTGATGGTGATCTCCTTCTTGAGAGCGTCCAGAACCTTTGAGTTCTCGACCTGCTCCTGGATCATGCCGAGCTGCTTGCTGTCGCCGAGAACCCTCTGGGCAGCCTCCTTGATCATCTCCTCTGGAACGTTGCCGATACCGTACATTGCATACTGATAAGCAACGAAGCCTTCAGCGGCCTGCTCGAGATCCTCCTTGGTGAGTCTGAGAGAATACTTCTCACTGACAAAGTCGCGTACGAGCTGCCAACGGAAATCCTCGAGGAATGCAGGGAACTCCTTCTCGATGTCCTCCATCGTGTATTTGCCCTTGTTGATGGTGAAGAGCCATCTCTTGAGGTAATCCTCAGGAAGCTCGATGGCGGCCTTCTCCACGAAATAGTTGCGGATATCCTTGTTCAGACGCGCGTCGCACTCCTGCTTGTACTCGAACTCGAGACGCTCTGTGACTTCCTTGTCGAGATCCTCCTCTGACTTCTCCTCTTTCTTCTCCTCGTAGAACTTCGCGAGGTTCTTCTTCATCTCGTTCTTGGCCTCGGCAGTGATGTTGATGGTATACTCGTTGACCGTGTCTTCCTTCGAGATCTCGAAATCGACCTTCTCAGGAGTAGCGACATCGAAGATGAAAGTGAAATCGTTGCCGTCCACCCACTCGATCTCAGGCTGCTTCTCGCTGTTGAGAGGCTCGCCGAGAGTATGGATGCCACTCTCCTCGATATACTTGTAAAGTTCGTTTCCTACGATGTCGTTGACAGAGTCCACAAGTGCCTGCTCACCATAGACCTTCTCGATGAGAGATGCAGGGACGTTGCCCTTCCTGAATCCCTTGAATTCTGCGGTGCGTCTGCGCTCTGAAAGCTTCTTCTTCTTGATAGGAGCATAGTCCTCTGCTGCCACTGTGATTGTAAGCTCGAGGTTGAGCTTGTCAATCTGATTTTTCTCGATCTTCATTATATGATTTGTTTAATTTTCAATAAATCGTGCAAATTTACGCAAAAAAACGCAATTTGTCAATCGCAAACGCCGACGAGCGCCGAAACGGCCTCTGATACAGCCTCAAAGCCGAACGAGCCGAGGACAGACGCCATCTTGGCGGCGATACGGTCATTGCACAGGTTGCCGATGGATCCTTCGTGGGTGTGGTGCAACTCCCCGTGGTACTCGAACTCTCCCCTGCATATCGCCATTCCGACCTGCTTGTAGGCATCTCGGAACGGCACACCCTGCTGCACGAGATGGTTGACTTCCTCGACGCTGTATGCAAGCTTGTAGCGCGGATCGGCCATCACACCCTCCTCGACCGTCATGTTGCGTATGGCGTACAGGGCGATGTCCAGGCAGTCGTCCATCTCCGCGAACATCGGGATGAACGCCTCCTTCAGTATCTGCATGTCGCGGAAATAGCCTGACGGCAGGTTGGTCGTGATCATGCGCAGCGTGTTAGGCACGGCATTGAGCTTGTTGCAGTGCGCGCGGATGAGTTCGAACACGTCCGGATTCTTCTTGTGCGGCATGATACTGGAACCTGTCGTCAGCGAATCCGGCAGGTGGATGAAGCCGAAATTCTGGCTGTTGAACATGCAGCAGTCGAACGCGAATCGGCCGAGAGTCTCAGCCACGGAAGCATATGCGAACGCGATGATGCGCTCGGTCTTGCCTCGCCCCATCTGCGCATAGACGGAGTTGTACGCCAGGTCGCGGAATCCCAGGAGCTTGGTCGTCATCGTCCTGTCGAGCGGTGCGGACGATCCATATCCTGCAGCAGAGCCAAGCGGATTCTGGTTGGTCACGTTCCATGCGGCCAGGAGCATCTCCATATCGTCGCAGAGGCTTTCCGCATACGCGCCGAACCATAGGCCGAACGAAGTCGGCATGGCGACCTGCAGGTGCGTGTAGCCTGGAATGATGATATCCTTGTATTTCTCGCTGGCTTCCTGGAGAGCGTCGAAGAGCGCCTTGACCTTGGTCACGGTCTTCTCGATCTCAGCGCGGGCGAAGAGCTTGAGGTCCACGAGCACCTGGTCGTTGCGGGAGCGTCCGGTGTGCACCTTCTTGCCCAGGTCGCCAAGCTTGGCGGTGAGCAGGAATTCGACCTGCGAATGCACGTCCTCGACACCGGGTTCGATCTCGAATCCGCCAGCCAGCGCCTTGGCATAGAGCGCCTTGAGCTCCGGCAGGAGCGCATCGAGCTCGTCCTTGCCGAGCAGACCAACGCTCTCGAGCATGGTGATGTGAGCCATCGTGCCCAGAATGTCGTAGGGTGCGAGGAACAGGTCGAGTTCGCGATCCATCCCGACGGTGAATTTATCTATCTTCTCATCCACGGAGAAGCCCTTGTCCCAAAGTTTCGATGCCATATTTATTTTATATTCCAAAGTTCCGGTATTAATTGTCAATACCATATAGTTGCAGGCCGTCGAGGAGCCTGAAATAGATGTCCATGCCCTCGCGGATCTCGTCGAGGCGGATATATTCGTCCGCTGAATGCGAACGTGCCGAGTCGCCCGGGCCGATCTTCAGCGTGGTGAAGTGCAGCACCGACTGATTGCTGGTGGTCGGAGAGCCGAACGGTTCGAGACCGAGTCCGAGTCCCCTGCGCACGACCGGATGATCGAGGTCGATGTGCGAACTGCCGAGTCTGGTCGAGCGTTCCTGCACGTCGCAGGTGACAGACGACTTGATGAGGGCGAGAAGTTCGGGGTTGGAATAGAGCCCGTTCGGACGCACGTCCACGACGAACTTGCAACTGTCAGGCACCACGTTGTGCTGGGTGCCGGCTTCGATCATGGTCACGCTCATCTTGACCGGTCCGAGGAATTCGGAGACCTTCTCGAACTGATGGTTGCGGAACCAGTCGATGTCACGCAGCGCTTCATAAATGGCGTTGACGCCCTCGGAGCGTGCTGCATGGCCGCTTTTGCCGTGCGCGGTGCAGTCGAGCACCATCAGTCCCCTCTCCGCGACTGCCATGCGCATGCCGGTCGGTTCGCCTATTATGCCCAGGTCGATGCGGCCGATCTCAGGCACGATCATCTCGATGCCACCCTTGCCGCTGACTTCCTCTTCGGCAGTAGCTGAGAAGATCAGCCTGTACGGCTGAGAAGTCTGCCTGAGGCGCATGTATGTGCCGAGCAAAGCGATCAGGGAGCCGCCGTCGTCATTGGTGCCGAGGCCATACAGGGCGCCGTCCTCGATGGTCGGCGCAAAAGGATCCCGGGTGTAGCTGGCAGCCGGGCGGACAGTGTCGATATGTGCGTTCAGGAGGAGTACCGGCTTGTCAGAAGGTCCTTCCTCATCGACCCAGAGGTTGTGGCCGAGCCGGCGTACCGGCAACCCGGCCGCTTCGAGCCAGCTCTGGAGACAATCGGCCGCGGCCGACTCATCCCGGCTGAACGAAGGGATGGTCACGAGCTTGGAAAGCAGCTCGATATATGATTCGAATTCTATCATCTCACGATTGTACCGCTATCCGTCCCAAGGGCGGAAGCGCTGGTTATCACCACTTTGGACACGCCTGCGTCGATTGCGGCGAAGGAGTTCTGGAGCTTTGGGATCATGCCGCCGGCCACCGTTCCGTCCGCCACAAGACGGTCGAACGACTCCCGCGTGATGGTCGCGATGACGCTCTCTTCGTCGTCAGGATCAGAGAGCACTCCCTTCTTCTCGAAACAGAAGGTCAGAGTAACGTCGAAATATGCGGCAAGAGCTTTCGCGGCCTCGCCGGCGATGGTATCGGCATTGGTATTGAGCATGTTGCCCTTGCCGTCGTGAGTCAGAGGCGCCAGTACAGGCACAACTCCCCTGCCGATGAGGTCGGCGAGTATGGATGCATCGACCGACTTGACGTCACCGACCCACCCGTAATCTACGGTCTTGACAGGCCTCTTTTCGGCCAGCATGTAGCCCAGGTCGGCTCCAGTCAGTCCGAGCGCGTTGATGCCCCTGGCCTGAAGCTGGGCGACAATGCTCTTGTTGACCAGTCCTCCATAGACCATGGTCACTACTTTCAGAGTCTCGGCATCGGTCACGCGACGGCCTTCGACCATCACACTCTCTATGCCCAGCGAAGACGCCACCTTGGTAGCGGCCCGGCCTCCGCCGTGCACCAGCACCTTGAGGCCCGGCAGCGCGGCGAATGAGTCAAGCAGCGCGGTCAGGGAGGTCTGATCCTCCACGACTGCGCCGCCGACCTTGATTATGTTCAGTTGTCTTCCTGTCATCAAGCGAGGTCCTCCAGCATACGTTTCATAACCACCTGGGCGCTTACCGCCCGGTTCGCCGCCTCAGGTATCACCAGACTGCGAGGCGAATCTATGACCTCGTCAGAAACTATCATATTGCGTCGGACAGGCAGGCAATGCATGAAATAAGCATTGTCAGTCACTGCCATGTGAGCGGCATCGACGGTCCAGCCCATGTCCTTGGACAGGATCTTGCCATAGTCGGCCGGATTGGTCACGCCAGGGCAGCTCCAGTTCTTGGCATAGACGAAATCCGCTCCCTCGAGCGCCTTCATCTGGTCATACTCGATCTTCGCGCCAGCCGTGAATTTCGGGTCAAGCTCATAACCGTGAGGCTGGGCGATGACGAAATCCACATCCGCAGCGCACATCCATTCCGCGAAGGAATTCGGCACCGCCTGTGGCAGGGCCTTCGGATGAGGTGCCCAGGTCATGACGACCTTCGGACGCTTCTTGGTCTTGTATTCGTCTATGGTGATAAGGTCAGCGAAGGCCTGGCAAGGGTGCACGGTGGCGGATTCGAGACTTATCACAGGTTTGCCGCTGTAGTCGATGAACTGCTTGAGTATGGTCTCGTCGTAGTCGTATCCGCGGTCCGTAAGACCTGCGAACGAGCGTACTCCGATAATGTCGCAATAGCTGCCGATGACCGGGATGGCCTCCCTGAGGTGCTCCGAATTGTCGCCGTCCATCACGACACCGAGCTCAGTCTCGAGCTTCCAGCTGTCCTGGCCGATGTTCAGCACGATCGGGCTCATGCCCAGGTTCAAAGCTGCCTTCTGGCTGCTCAGACGGGTGCGGAGGCTGCTGTTGAAGAACACGAGCATTATGGTCTTGTTCTCGCCGAGATGCTTCCATGCGTACGGAGTCGCCTTGACCTGCCTGGCCTCTTCCAATGCCTTGGAGAGGTCGCCTATATCACTTGCGTGGAAAAATGTCTTCATAAGATTTCTTTCAATGTTTCGATGAACACTGCCGCCTCGTCCATCGTGAGGCAGAGAGGTGCGAGAAGCCGTACCATGTCGGAGCCTGCCACTCCGGTGAAGATGTGCTTCTCGAAGAGCAGCTGCTTGCGGATCGGCGCAACGCTTTCGTTGAACTGGATGCCGATCATCAGACCCCGGCCGCGGACCTCCTTGATGCGTGGGGATGCAGGGATGTTGGCCTTGAGGTATTCGCCGACCTTGCGTGTGTTCTCCACCAGATCGTCCTTCTCCATGATATCGAGCACGGCGTTTGCGGCCGCCATCGCAAGATAGTTGCCGCCGAATGTGGTGCCGAGCATGCCCTTGACCGCCGTGAATTTCGGGGAGATGAGGATGCCGCCGCATGGGAAGCCGTTGGCGATGCCCTTGCCCATGGTGATGATGTCCGGTCGGATGCCGGCCCACTGGTGGGCGAAGAACTTGCCTGTACGTCCGTATCCGCTCTGCACCTCGTCGAGGATCAGGCATGCGTCATATTTGTGGCACAGGGATTCGAGTTCCTGCAGGAATGCATCATCCGGAAGGTTGATGCCTCCGCAACCCTGGATCCCCTCGATGATCACGCCGGCCACATCGCCCTTCTTGAGTGCGCATTCGACCGCCGCGGCATCATTCAAGTCGCAGAACGTCACCTTGTGGTTGGCATTGAACGGCGAGACGATCTTGGGATTGTCGGTCACTGCGACCGCTCCTGACGTACGTCCATGGAAACTCTTGTGGAATGCGACTATGCGGTCCTTGCCGGTATGGAAGGACGCGAGTTTCATCGCATTCTCGTTCGACTCGGCGCCGCTGTTGTCAAGGAAAAGAGAGTAATCCTCGTATCCGCTGGCCTTGCCGAGCTTTTCAGCCAGTTTCTGCTGGAGCGGATTGACCACGCTGTTGGAATAGAAACCTATCCTGCCCAGCTGGTCGGTGAGTGCCGCAACATAGTCGGGATGGCTGTGTCCCACTGAAATCACGGCGTGTCCGCCGTAAAGGTCAAGGTATTCCTGTCCTTTGTCGTCCCAGACCTTGCATCCGAGAGCCTTGACAGGAGTCACGTCAAATAATGAATATACGTCGAAAAGTTGCATGATTCTCAATATTAAAAAGCTGATGCCTTCAGCTTGAGTCCCTGGTTTTCCGGCAAGCCGAACATCAGGTTCATATTCTGGACCGCCTGTCCTGAAGCGCCTTTGAGGAGGTTGTCGATGACGGAGTTGACTACAAGCTTGTCCCCGTGTTTCTCTACAGAGAGAAGGCATTTGTTGGTGTTGACCACCTGCTTGAGATCCACAGCGCCGTCAAAGACGTGCGTGAATGCGGAAGTCTTGTAGAAATCCTTATACAGCGCCACCGCTTCTTCCGCGTCCATGTCGCAGTCGAAATGAGCCGTAGCCAGTATTCCGCGGGCGAAATCGCCTCTGACAGGCACGAAATTGATGGTCTTGTCGAAAGATGGCTGAAGTTTGTGTACATTCATCCCGATCTCGATCAGGTGCTGATGCTCGAATACCTTGTAGACGGAGACGTTGTTGTTGCGCCAGCTGAAATGGGTGGTCGGTCCAGGTTTCACGCCGGCACCGGTCGAGCCGGTGATGGCGGTCACATTGACCTCGGATGTCAGCCTGCCGGCGGCCGCCATCGGAAGGACGGCGAGCTGTATGGCCGTAGCGAAACAGCCTGGGTTGGCAAGCAGGTCCGTGGATGCGATCCTGTCACGGTTGATTTCCGGAAGTCCGTACACGTATCCGGCGCTCTCATCTCTGTAGTCCTGGGCCAGGTCGATGACCTTGAGGCCGGCCGGACGTTCGTTCTCCGCCCAGAAAGCAGAGCTCTTGCCATGGCCGGAACACATGAACAGCACGTCCACGGCATCAAGGTCGTATCCGGCGGAGAAGGTCATTTCAGTGTCCCCGAAAAGTCCCTGGTGCACAGCATACACCTTGTTGCCGGCATTGCTGGTGGAGTGTGCGAACACAATCTCCACGTCCGGATGCCAGATCAGGAGTCTGATCAGCTCACCGGCAGTATAGCCGGCTGCGCCTATGATTCCAGCCCTGATCATTACAGTTCCTTTTCGATTTCGCTTCCTTCCTCGGAATGGTTGGCATAGTACACGCGCAGCGGCGTGGAGGTGACTTTGATGAAGCCCTTGGCATCCTCGCTGGTCCAGCCCTTCTGCATCTCGCCGTACTCGCCGAACTTGGTCTTCACAAGGTCATCCTTGGAGTCCACGCCCACGGTGGAGAATCCGTATGGACGGAGTTCCATGGTCACGGTACCGTTGACATTGCGCTGGCTGTTCTCGAGCATGGCCTCGATGTCACGCATCACAGGCTCGAGATACTGGCTCTCGTGGAGGAACATCCCGTACCAGTTGGCCACCTGGTCCTTCCAGTACTGCTGCCACTTGGAAAGGGTATACTTCTCAAGGAACTTGTGGGCGCCGATGATGAGCATGGGCGCGGCTGCCTCAAAACCGACGCGGCCCTTGATGCCGA
>JAZQNI010000036.1:0-2301 GCA_045627265.1 Candidatus Cryptobacteroides sp. | reverse complement strand
TTTCACTGTATTGTGGATTCTGTGCGGCTGGTGGGAGATTGCAATCATTCATTTCATCCTCGCCTGTATCTTCGCAATTACAATCATCGGCATACCATTCGCAAAGGCACATTGGAGACTAATGAAAATGAGCTTCATGCCATTCGGACTGACAACAAAATGACAATTTAACCATATGACACATCACATCATTCTCTGGAAGCTCAAGGATGAGCTGACAGACGCCCAGAAGGCGGAGATCAAGAAGAACATAAAGGAAGGGCTGGAAGCTCTCGCAGGCAAGATCCCGGGACTGGTCAGCATCAAGGTAAACACCGAAGGACTGCCTTCCAGCAATGTCGACCTGATGCTGGATTCCACTTTCGACAGCCCGGAATCTCTCAAGGGGTATTCCGTACATCCTGAGCATGTGGCTGTAGCCAACGGCCGTGTCCGTCCGTACACTGCGGGAAGATATTGTCTTGATTACGAAGACTGATGAGCGTACTAATCAAGGACACCACTCCGATGGAGCGCATCCGCATTGTGAAGGATTCGCTCGAGGGCGAATATGACGAGTTTTATGATGACTATGTCGCCGGCCGTAAGGAGCTCGCTGAAATAAACCGCGAGTATAGCGAGCAGTACGCCGGTACAGGTGAGGAGGACCAGTGATGCAGCCGCGGCGGGTGGTCTTCCATATCGACGTGAACAGCGCATTCGTTTCCTGGTCTGCCGTTAAGATCCTTTCCGAAGGCGGTCAGGACATACGTCTGGTGCCATCTGTCGTGTCCGGAGACCCGTCTGACCGCCGCAGCATCGTGTCGGCCAAGTCCATCCCGTGCAAGAAGTTCGGCATAAACACCGCCGAGCCTGTCTCCATGGCCCTGCGCAAATGTCCTCAGCTGGTGATTGTCCGCGGGGACTGGGAATGGTACAAGAAATGCTCGACCAACTTCATCTCCATCTGCCGCACATATTCTCCTGTCCTGGAGCAGTTCTCGGTCGATGAATGCTTCATCGAGATGACCGACCGTCTGGATGGCAGGACTCCGCTGCAGCTGGCCGATGAGTTGAGAGAAGAGATCAAGACACGGCTGGGCTTCACCGTCAATGTGGGTGTCGGCTCCAACAAGCTCCTGGCCAAGATGGCCTCGGACTTTGAGAAACCGGACAAGGTGCATACGTTATGGACGGAAGAGATCGAGTCGAAGATGTGGCCGCTGCCTGTCGGAGATCTGCTCTGGGTAGGCAGGAAGACTCAGGAGCGGCTCATGGCATACGGGGTGAAGACTATCCGCGATCTTGCAGCATTGCCTCTGCCGGCGCTTGTGCGCGTAGTCGGACAGAAATATGCACAGCAGATGCACGACAGCGCCAACGGCATCGATGACTCCCCGGTACATACAGAAGAAAGCGAGGCCAAGAGCTACAGCGCCGAGCGTACTTTCCGCCAGGATATCAGTGACTCCAGGTCTCTTGACCGCGAGCTCTTCAACGTCGCCTGCGAGGTAGCGCACAGGATACGTCTGGACGAGTTCTATGCATCAGGAGTGAGCGTATTCGTGAAGACCAAGGATTTCGAAGTGCACTCCAAGCAGTGCTCGCTACCTCATCCCACGGATGTGACAGCGCTTCTGCTCAATGAAGCCAGAAGGCTTGTCCCGGCTGTCTGGGATGGCGTCACTCCCCTGCGTCAGGTCGGGTTCGGTGTTTTCAAGCTTACACACGAATCCGGTTTGCAACTGTCCCTGTTCGAGGATGAGAAGATCGAGTACTACAGGCAATGGGACAAGGATTATGACGAGAAGCAGGAGCGACTTCATCCTGACCATCGGCATCGACGCAGAGGCAGCGAGAAGGCATTGGTATTCACATACCGTACCGGCGAAGAAGCCTTGGCCGCGGCCAAGAAATCAGTGCGTTCAGGAAGAAAGCTGTACTTATCCCGGACAATGCTTGATGATGGTTCCAGCTGCTTCTCCGTGATGGACAACGACGGCAACATCATGGAAAAGCACACCGTCCTCAGGATTCTGAAATAAATTGGGGCCCCACCAACATTTGCACCAAAATTCAATATATGACTGCCTGAACTTCAGATACAGTGAAGGCATTAACCGACTAAGTTATGCTGCAGGCAAGAGCCGTTGGTTGCAGGTGACAAGTTAGCCTGTTTTAGGTTCTTCGTCACTTTTGGTGCAGCTAAGTTGCCATTGAAGCGACCAGTCTAGTCGCGAGGAGATCTGTTTTTGCCCGTCCATACATCTGTCTCTTGATTGCCTTTATCTTGTTGTTGATGCCTTCCGTGAGGCCGTTAGA
>JAZQNI010000035.1:0-35607 GCA_045627265.1 Candidatus Cryptobacteroides sp. | reverse complement strand
CGTTCCGCAAAAGCTTTTGGACTCGGCTTCACGCGGCTGCGCTGCTGCCAGAAGGGCGCAAAAGTTTTTGCCCATCGCTCCGCTCGGGAATGCGCCCTTCTGTCACAGCTCCGCCTTCGTTCCGCCGTGAGTCTGTCTCCGACAAACTTTTGTCTCTACTTACAGCCGGGCTGGAACATCGGCCGTGGCGGGTAAGTGGATGAAAATCAGCTCATTCAATACCTGAGGGGTCCCTTTGCAGTATACCCCCTTTGTCGCTTATTCGCTGATTATCAGCATGTTACCCGCCACTGGTTTTCAGAATACGCTTTGCGGCAGAGCGGAGCCGTAGCAAAGCGGCAAGCAGTTGCCGCAGCGGAGACTCGTGAAACCACGCACGTGAAACAAAGCCAACGCGCAACGGAACGCAGACGACACTCTGGGATTTGCATTGCTACTTCAGCCTGCCGCTACTCTAAGGTCAGCTACGCAGCCGCGAAGCGCCGCCGCAGAGCAGCATTTATTCCTTGGTGCAGTTGACAAATATTTGCCGATGTTTTTCCCGACCAGTTGCTATCCGACAACAAATGGCCTGGTTGTTTCCAGATTGCCCTCTCAACCGGCCGATTGGGAAAGAAATCGTCATTATTTTTCCAAAACGGAAGCATTTCGGCAAATAATTGCCGTATTCTTTCCCGAACTCATGATTTGCGAGTCAACTATTTTCAGTTAAGGAATAATAACAGACACATCAGGAAAGAAAACGGCAATTTCTTTCCCGATCGGCCACTTTCTTTTTCTGTTTTCCAATTCGATTAAGATGAAAGCCGACATTAATTAAAAAATTTGTAATAAAGTTTATAAATGTATTGCAAATTGGGCAATTTTTTCATAAGTTTGTGAAAACCAAACCTCTTGTCCCATGACAACAAGATCGATCATCGATGAAAACGGTAAAAATGCCGCTCTCAAAAGGGAAATTCTCCGGCTCTGCATCCTCAACGAAAGTTATTCGATAGCCGACCTGTCGAAGGAGATAGACACCAGTGTGCCGACAGTGACCAAGGTCATCGGTGAACTGATCAACGACAACTACATGCTCGATCTGGGCAAGATCGGGACATCCGGCGGACGTCGGCCGAGCATCTTCGGGCTGAACCCGACTGCGGGCTATTTCGTCGGCGTCGATATCGCCAGGCAGCACTTCCACATCGCCATCACCGACTTCAAGGGCAACCTCGTATCCTTCACCCAGGACATCGAGTTTATCCTCGAGGCCAAAGCAGACTCATTCAAAGCCATCTGCCGTCTCGTCAAGGAGAAGGTCAACGAAGCCGGCATCAGCTGGGACAGCGTGCTCAGCGTGGGAGTCAGCCTCTCCGGGCGCGTCAATCCGGAAGAGGGATACTCGATGAGCTACTTCATGAGCGACGACCTGCCGCTCAACGCCATATTCGAAAAAGAGTTCGACGTGCCGGTATCAATCGAAAACGACTCCAGGGCGATGACCTACGGAGAGTACCTGTCCGGAGCGCACGGGAAAAACGAGAACAACATGCTGTTCATCAACCTCAGCTGGGGACTTGGCATGGGAATGATCCTGGACGGGCATCTGTACTACGGCAAATCCGGTTTCTCAGGAGAGATCGGCCACTTCCCTCTCCTGGACAACGACAAGATCTGCCGCTGCGGCAAGGTCGGCTGTCTGGAGACCGGAGCCTCCGGATCGGCGCTTTACCAGATGATCAAGCAGCAGCTCAAAGACGGCAGGACTTCATCCCTGTCCAAGAAATACAACTCAGGCGAGGCCATAAGCCTTGATGACATCCTCGATGCAGTCGAGGAAGAGGACGTGCTGGCAATCGAAGGAATCGGGAAGATCGGCGAGACGCTCGGGCGCGGCATCGCCGGCCTGATCAACATATTCAACCCTGGAGTTGTGGTCCTCGGAGGCCGCCTGATCGTAGGCAAGAACTATCTGATGTACCCTATCAAGACATCAGTCAACAAGCTTTCACTCAACAGGGTGAGCTCCGACACAAAGATCACTTTCTCCATTCTCGGGAGAAAGGCCGCTTCGATAGGCAACTGCCTCATAGCCCGCAGCAAGATACTGGGGCTGATGTAAGTCTCAGATACGGGAACAGGTAGCCATGGCGGCGGCCATGGCAGCATCCATGTTGTAATACTCCCAATCGGCAAACCGGCCTGTGAAATAGAAACCGCATGGCTCGAGGCGCTGCTTCATCTCAGCAATCATGGTCCTAGTGCCGGAATCCTGGATAGGGTAAGAGTACCGGCTGAAATGGTGCGCAAGGTACTTCGGATGGAACGGTATGCGGCCAAGATTGTCCAGGATATCATCGAGTGAGATTTCATCCGTGAATTCCACTGTCGCCGTCATCTTGCCAGGAGCGTTGTTGGACGCGGCGAAATTGCCCGTGCAGATTATCCTGTGGGACTCATGCAGGACGCTTGGCTGATATATCCAGCTGTACGGATTACGGTCGATTTCGCAGAAAACGGACGTCGTCCCATGATATTCCAGGGCGGCGACCCCGGCCGCGAACGCAGACAGGTCCACCCCTTCCACAAATTTCGGGAGAGCCTTCACATTGCCGCAGAACACGACTTTGTCAAACATCTCACCATCCACATTCCACCGGGCGCCGTCATATCTGACAGAGGGCACTTCCCTGCCGCACCGGATGTCCAGTCCCTCGGAAAGCCTGTCGATGATAAACTGCGAGCCGCCTTCCTTCTCATACCAGAAAGACGAATGGACGAACGATTTCTCCTCGACCCGATGCTCGTTGTTGTAGAAGATTTCATCCACGGTCGGCATCGGCAGCTTGCCTTCCAGCCATGAGAGCGGGACATTGCCCAGGTCGCGCCTCCAGACCTTCGTATTGTACGGCTTGAAATACATTTCGTACAGGGTAGGTCCGAAACGTCCTATCAGGAAGCTGCGGAAATCTGCCGGAGTCACTTCGCCGCGCGCCTTTATCTCCAGCAAGTCCTGCCGGATGCGTTCCTGCACGTCACGGCCGAACATGTAGAAATGGTTCTCGATGGGATATGGCACCACCAGGCCGTCTTCCATTACGACGACCGCATTCCTGTCGGCTTTCGTGAATTCGGTATCCCTGTCGAAATGGCGCCAGAACCAGTCCAGGACGGCCTGGTTCTTCGTGTTGAACACATGTCCGCCGCAAATGTGGAACAGCGAGCCGTCCACTCTCTCACAACGGACGAGACCGCCAGGAGTCCGTTCCTTCTCGAATACAGTGACCTCAAACCTGTCTTTCAGCAGGTCCGCGACACTGAGTCCGGAGATACCGGCACCTATGACGGCAACCTTGTTCATATAGTTTCGACCATTGTCTTGAACTGACCGACGGCATCGGATGTATAGCGGCCTTCGAGATATGCGGAGTACTTCTCCATATCGGCAGGTTCTGCCAGAGCACTTTCCATCTCCCTCTCGAATTCCTCATAGGAATATGCCGTACGGCACATTTCCGACAGGCGGTAGAATCTCGTGTCAGGATTGTCCGGGAAGCGGGCGATTACGTTGCAGCCGGCCGAGATCATCTCCAAGAATTTCGGCGTGACCTGGTTGAAACCGTTTGAACGCGCCTCACCACCGTCGATGCCCTGGGTCGAATAGAATGCCACCCGGGACGCGCGCAGCGCCGCGAAATAATCTTCCCTGGACTCCATCTTTCCGTAGCAACGGCCCTCTTCGTCGAAATATGCCCAGCCGCCGTCGACAGGTCTTCCTTCGATATATCTCATCCCCGGATGCGAATCGCGGTACTTGTTCCAGTATTCCTTCAGAACGGCATTCTGCCTGCCGAAAAGCACCACATCGTACTTCTTCTCCCACTCCGTATCAGGAGTTATCCTGTACTTGTCCGGAAGGGAAAGAGGCAGGTGGCGGATATCGAGCGGACATCCCTGCTCTTTCAGGAACTCGTAAGCCTCCCTGCTGGAAATAAGGACGAGAGGATTGCGGGAGAAAGTCTTGTAGAACTTCTTCAACTGCGCCGGAGTCCTGAGATAGAAGTCCACTATCCAAGGGACAATATTACGCTTGTTCAGGCCGTTGTGGCGGTACGTGACCATCTCTATGGCCAGCGCAGGCTCGTCTGTCGTCAGGAACCCCAGAGAAACAGGAAGATGTTTCGTCCACCTGTTGTTGCGCAGAAGCACATCATAGCTGAACGGAACACCTAACTTTTCGGCAAATATGTCTTCCCACTCATAAACCAGGTCGTTGCCTGGTTCGAGAAGGACCTTCCTCGGTGTGAATATCGTACGTATCTGCATATGGGCGGGCAGGGTGCGTGCGTCTATTCGACCTTGAACGAATCCTTGAGAGAGGTTGTCTTGTTGAAGATCGGATGCTCAGGAGTGCTGTCCTTGTCCTTGAAGAAGTATCCGACGCGTTCGAACTGGACGGCGATGCCGGATTCGTCTTCGAGAAGCGCCGGCTCAGCGTATCCCTTGCCCATCACGAGGGACTCAGGATTGAGGTAGTCCTTGTAATCCTTGTCCTCTGGTACCTGGCTCATGTCGGCGAGGGTGAACAGGCGGTCGTAGAGACGGAGCTCGACTTCCTTGGCATAGGCGGTTGAAACCCAGTGGATGGTACCCTTGACGGAACGCCATACGCCGGTCTTCGGATTGGTCGTCGGGTCGTAGCTGCATTTGAGTTCGATCACCTTGCCTTCAGCATCCTTGATGACCTCTTCGCACTTGATGATGTAGGTGTATTTGAGTCTGACCTCTCCTTCCGGTTTGAGACGGAAATATTTCTTAGGAGCATCCTCCATGAAATCTGCGCGGTCGATGAGCATCTCACCGGTGAACGGAACCTTGCGTGTCGCGCCTTCCGGCTCGGCAGGGTTCAGAGGGCAGTCGAACCACTCGACCTTTCCTGGCTCCCAGTTGGTGATGGTCACCTTGATAGGGTCGTCGGAAACCACCATGTACCTGTTGGAGCGGGCATTGAGGTCCTGACGGACGCACCACTCGAGGAGCTGGATGTCCATGAGCTGGTCGCGCTTGCTGACGCCGATCTTCTCGCAGAACATCTTGAGGGCCTCAGGGGTGTAGCCGCGGCGGCGGACACCGCATAGCGTAGGCATACGAGGGTCGTCCCAACCGGCGACAAGGCCTTTCTGGACGAGTTCGAGGAGCTTGCGCTTGCTCATGAGGGTGTATGTGAGGTTCAGGCGGGCGAACTCGTACTGATGACTCGGATAGATCCTGAGGGTCTGGATGAACCAGTCGTAGAGTGGTCTGTGCACGTCGAACTCGAGGGTGCAGATGGAGTGGGTGATGTGCTCGATGGAGTCGCACTGGCCATGGGTGTAGTCGTACATCGGGTAGATGCACCATTTGTCGCCGGTACGATGGTGATGTGCGTGCTTGATGCGGTAGAGGATAGGGTCGCGGAACATCATGTTCGGGTGGGCCATGTCTATCTTGGCGCGGAGGACTTTTTCTCCGTCTGCGTATTTGCCGTCGCGCATCTCGCGGAAGAGCTGGAGGTTCTCCTCGACGCTTCTGTCTCTCCAAGGGCTGTTCTTGCCTGGAGTCTCGACTGTACCGCGGTTTTCGCGCATCTCTTCCTGGGTCTGGTCATCGACGTATGCGAGGCCTTCGCGTATCATCTGTTCGGCCCATTCGTAGAGCTGGTCGAAATAGTCTGATGCGTATTTTTCTTCCGCCCACTGGAAGCCGAGCCATTTGATATCCTCTTTGATGGCATCAACGTATTCTGTGTCTTCCTTTGTCGGGTTGGTATCGTCGTAGCGGAGGTTTGTCTTGCCGCCGTATTTCTGAGCGAGTCCGAAATTTATGCACAGGCTTTTCGCGTGTCCGAGGTGGAGGTATCCGTTAGGCTCCGGTGGGAAACGCGTGAGGATGCTTTCATGTTTTCCGGATTTGAGGTCTTCCTCGATGATTTCTTCGAGAAAGTTCAGTTTCTTGGCTTCTTCTTCCATATACACTCTAATTACTTAACTCGCAAAAGTAGCAAATAAAAGGTAAATTACAATGAAAGTGATTGTCTATTGATTTGCACTTTTATCTGTTGCGAGCTCTGCGGCACGTCTTCCCGTTTCGCGGCTCCACGCGGCTGCGCTGTGGCAAAGTTGCCGGTGGGCTGAAGCGCTCGCTCCATGCGGTTGCGAAGAACATATAACTACAAATCCAAAATAGCGTATTCCCGTACACTCAAATCCCATCATTGCAGGGCACGAATGTTTTTATGCCTGGCATCTTCATCTGTACTGATGGGATAATAGCCCTTCAGTATTTTTGTCAATGATTTCATCCGAGGAATCAACTCAAACAGTTTTTCTCTATTCCCACACTTAATACATTCAATTACATTGTCGATAATTGATGCAAACTCCTTGCAATTACCTTCTATTGCTTGAGTTTCAGCCGAGTTGGAATAATATGTAACAATATATGTTGTTCCATCATTCCATAGTGTTTGTGCACAAAATGACGAAGAATAGACCGCCGATGCCAACAAATCATACATGGAGCCAACTGGTGTTTCAATGTTGAATGGCCGCTTCAGAATCTGACATCTATACTCATTTGCTATTGTATTTCTAGAACGATCATAATATGTAGCAACCAATTCGTAGTTGTCCATGTCATAATAAAGCAATATTATATTTGGATTAAAACTTTCATTAACAATAACAGATGCTGTGCAACCAGTCCCTTTTGGAATAGCCCTGTCCAAAATTTCTTTTGTAGAGCCGAAATCATATGGAGACATCAAATCTTGAGAATAAGACAAATAAGGAATTATTCCAAAGCTAATTGCAAATAAAAATATGGAGATATTACGACTCATAAAAACTATTTCTTATACTGTTTTGATATGCCTCTTGTGAAATTTGATCCATTCCTATGGTATGTCTCAAAAACGCCATTTTTTGAGTTATCATACCGTTGATAGATTTTTTCATCAACTCTATAAACCATGCTCACAGGATTAATTTGCATTGAGGAAGTAAAAAAATCCATCAAACTGAGATCTTTGCCGGAAGGAAGAGTGTTATTAGGATGACTATGAATCATTGTATGGACAACATACCCCTCATGGTCTAGATTTTGTGCATTTGTAATAAGATCTATTTTCGATTTGGAACCACTCGTGGAGAGAACAGACAAATCACCATTTATACCATTAGAAGAAATAATATCACCCATTTCTACGTCTGTGTTTTCCGCAAGGAACTCAAATACATCGAATCCAGAAGATGTGTCATCTGTTGAAAATGAAATTTTCTCGTTGATGTTTGTGTTGAGTTGAAAAGTTCCTCCAGTTGTTCCCCAACTCTTTATTGCATTTCCAGATTGGTCAACAATCTGGAAACAATCCAGCTCAGTATCCTCGTTTACACTAACGAGTTCTCCGTTTATGTTAATTTGCCAAATATCTCTTCCATCGGGATCCACTCTGTTTATCGGATCATTACCGCAGTAGGCGTACGGGGAGATGGATGGGTATTTGGAGGCGAGGGGGTCGGGGGTGGTGAAGCGGCAGAGGGCTGGGTCGTACTGGCGGGCGAGGAAGTCGTAGGTGCCGGTCGAGCTGTAGAGCTCCTTGCCGCCGAAGCGGTACGGCTGCTCGGCCAGCAGCAACGCCGCCTGAGGGACCAGACCTCCTTCTCCACCGGACAGGGCGCCTCCGCCTGGGATGAAGCCACCGGCATCTCCGCCTCCTATCACGTTGCCGTCCAGATCGATATTGACTTGCTCTTCGGTGATATCATTCACCGGCTTGTTCGTCGCGAAACTCATTCCGAACGGATAGTATTGGTTCCCCTGCACCACCAGGCCGGATGAGGTCGCGACCGACGGGACCGCCGCGTAGTCATGCACGGCGGCGAGACGCATTCCGTCATATGTCATCCTGAGACTGTCCACGATGCCCTTGCTCTCGGAGGTGAGGTCCCCCTCCCTGGACAAAGTTAGCATATTTCCGGAAATGTCGTACCCATATCTGCAGCCATATCCGCATACGTTAGCTCTGTTTTCGCCGTAATCCGTCCGTGTCAGGCGTCCCAGCCCGTCATATGTGAAGCCGTACAGTCTCAGCGGATCTGTCGAAATGGAAAACAGCCATCAACAATCTATTGGTTGTTGATGGCTGCACAATCTATTAATGAGTACCGAACACGTCAATTGTTGATATGATGACCTTCTCCGACGAAATAACCAAAGTCTTCACCCTGATTATTTACCCTACGAACACGACCAAGTGTATCCCAGGGATCTGGAAACTCTATTTCCGGATACATCTTCAACTCAAACGACCGACTCTCTCTTTCTCTTAATCTCTGCATTGTACACAAAGAATCATAATAGTTGGTCGTAAGCATATCACCTATTCGGCTTTCCCAATATGCATTAGGGATATCTCTCCTTGCAATAACAACAGGTGATTCAGGATGGCTTGAATCGTTTTTCAGATAATGCCAGCCTTGTCCCTCAGCATAAACGGAATCAGATGTAAATATTAAAGAATTTCGAGTACCGCTATCGGTAATAAGACCATGTTCATCTTTGTCAGAATATACCCAGACCAATTCATCTATAACAACGCTATCTCTCTCAATAGTAAACACGGACTTATTGAGCGAGGTTACCCTTTTCACATGAACCCCGATTTCATCAATGTAATAATGGGTGGTTTTCGGGAATATGTAGCTTGTTTCAAGGCAAGAAGAAACGCAGAAGATGATGCTGATAAAAAGTGTCAATCGTTTCATTTGAAATTTTCTGAAAAATATTGTTTGCCTAACATTTGAGCTTTTTTCGAAATAGCATCCTCGCCATTCTGCTTGATACTATTATACAATTGCAGAGAATATGGCAACTTTGCAATTACAAATGAGCTTAATAGGGCTGTTGGAATCATTTTGTTTCCACAAAGGTTGTATACTCCGTATCCGAAATCAATAAAGTTAGAAAGAATAGAACCTTTGCTCTGAGAAAACATTCCTGCTGCAAAGTTTCCGGCATCCCGAGGAAATTGTAAGATATATCCTCAGTCTCCAGACCGCCAAGAGGGTATGAGGCCTCCGTGCGGGCCACGCGGCCGCAGTCGTCAGTCTTCTATGAAGCGGCCGTTGTTCCAGTGACCGATGTGGACTACGGGAGTGCCGAGCGGTACGGATTCGATCCTGACCTTGTCGGGCTCCAGGCTCTGAGCCGCATGTCTTGCCGTGCTCGGAGCCGGCAGGAATTCGTCCGCATCCCAGTCAAGGAATCTTTGCAACTCTTCGGCAGAACCGTACTGGTTGCCGGAAGCGTAGCCGGCAAGCCGGCAGATGCGGTAGAAGATCTGACGGCGCGAAATGGCGTTGAAGATGCCTGTGTTGCCGTTCATTATGCTGCTGGATGCGTTTTCGGTTGGCCTGCAGAAGCCGAAGCTGTAGGTGTAGCCTCCTTTGTAGATGCCCAATGATTCGACCTCTGGGCTTTCGTAATTGTTCGGGGTGTCGAAGAGATCGTGCCAATAGACATTCGCCGTTGTGGTCAGGTCGAAATGATCCCCGACTTGTTTGAAGAGATTGTCATCGATGTACTTGTCAGCATTCCGGTACATGCCGTGGGCGTGATAGTCGTCAAGCTCGTACCAGAGCGCTGTGCTCAGATTTGTCGCAGTGCTGCTGACATATTCGTCCGCAAGTTTTCCGAATCCGTGACCGCCGGCCTCGTGATGCATGATCTGCTCGAGGTGCTCGTCGCTGTTGCCGAGAGGGAAGAACGACACGGAAACGCATTTGCCATAATCATTCGCATTCAAGGATCCCGTTTCCCAGAACGAGTGACAGGTGCCGGCGTGGGTGCGGAAGTTGGCCACCACTATGATGGTCGCGTCCTTGATCCTTTCGCTGGCGTTGGTCCCGAGCGCATATCCGGCATACTGGATTGCCAGGTCGCTGTCTCCGTCCACGCTGGTGGAGTTGGGTGTGAACCTTGTCTGGAACTTGGTGATGGCAGTGCCGTTGCGGGCGCCGTTGAACGTGCTGGTAGCATCGATGCGCTGAGGAGACACAGCTTTGACATACGCCACGTGGAAAATGTCCTTGAAACTTTCATACGGCTGACAGGTGAAGAACTTTTCGGCCGATTTGCGCATTACGCGGTCGTAGGTGCCGTCCTCGAAGTCTTCGGCGATGAATCCGTCACCCATCAGGATGATGTCGAGCCCGTCGATCCCATCCTGGATGGTGACAACTTCCCCATCATAGTCATAATCTGTGAAATCGTCTCCGACGGCCTGCCATCCGCTGTCCGCTGTCAGGGTGTGGCACCGCCCTCCGGTGAGGGTCATTGCGGATTCGATGGCGGTGTCGCTGTAGAAGACGCCGTCGTCGGTCGTGACCTGGACCCTGATGACATCTCCGGCATTGAGATGGACATCCTCGTTGGACATCATCATATATGCCTCGAAATAGCTTTCTGTACCATAGCCTGTCAACCCAAGGTCGAGCTGGCTGACCTTGACAGGGCTCTCCCTGGTCTCTCCATCGGATTCGCTCCACTGATGCAGGCAGTTGTTCTGAAGGAAAACGTTGTAAGGCACACCTCCTCGCAGGCATACGAGGGAAATCTGCTTTGGATTGACAAACTCCATCCCGCTTAACAGGAAACGCATGCAGGCGGACTGAGTCGCCCCGGAAAGGTCGATCGTGGCAATCTCCGTGGAGCCTGCAGGGAAATCCTCCACATGGCTCATGATTGTATGGAATGCGGCAAGATGACCGGTGGGGTCGTCCTTGCTCTGGACCTGCCCCTTGTAACTGAAGTTGTTGAACTGCACATCGCTGCGGATCCGGTCTCCAGGATAGTATATGCCGTAGATGTAGGCCGAGTAGTAAGACGGGGATACTCTCTTGAAAACTCCGGTGTTTCCGCCTTCGCCCTGTGCTTCATACAGAACTGCATACGGGGCTCTGCAGGCAGGTGTTTCGGCGACGATGTCCCCGGCTTTCCAATATGTCTTCAGCCTGCCACCTTCGTATTCGTAGGTGGTTTTTGTCTGCTGATCTCCTCCGAGGGAGATGTAGATGTATTCTGGACCGTCCTCGATTGTGACGGCATCTTCCACGGCCTCCGTGATGTCCGATGTGCAGGACCAGGCCAGGAATGCTGCGGCCGCGGCCGCCAGTTTGAAAATCTGTTTCTTCATGGCTTGGTGCATTATTCGTAATCAAAAAGGTCTTTCCCCCAGGAAGGAGGGTCGATGGGAGCACCGTCGGACAGTCCGAGCAGGTCATGCTCCAGATGCAGGTCGAGAATCTCGATTCCCGGCTTGGAGTAGTCTTGTTTCATAGTATGGAGATTAAGTTATCTTTTGCGTATTATGCTGATCCCGTCCCTGATCGGGAGCAGTACGACTTCGACCTCCGGGTCCGCCGCCACCATGGCGTTGAATGCATCGCAGCCGACAGTCTGCTTGTCCTGCGGCATGGGATTCTCGTAGACCTTGCCGCCGAGCATGACGTCGTCCGCGATTATGACACCGCCGCTCCTCAGCAGCGGTTTGACCAGCTCGTAGTAATCACAGTACTCCCGTTTGTTGGCATCGATGTATACCAGGTCATAGGTCTTGCTTCCGAGGGCCTCTTTCAGGAACTGCCTAGCGTCTCCGATATGCAGGCTGATTTTGTCGCTTACTCCGGCACGCTCCCATCCTTCCCTGGTCAGTTCCTCAAGCTCGTCGTTGATCTCCAATGTGTCGATGTGGCCGCCTTCCTTGAGCCCGTAGGCGAAACATACGGCCGAATAGCCGGTGAAAGTGCCGATCTCCAGGACCGACGACGCGCCGACCATCTCGGTCAGAATGGTGAGAAGACGACCCTGGACGGCACCGGACAGCATCCGCGGGTAGTTGGTGCGGATGTTGGTCTGCTGCTGGATCCATGCCAGGGCGGCCGATTGCGGGGTCGAATGTTCCCTGATGTATGCGTCGACGGGGGCTTCCATTACAGTTTCTTCCTGGCCGCAGCGATGAACTTCACGTCAAACGGCAGGAAGCCGGCACCGTTGCCGCCTTTGATCTGATGTTTCTCGAAATAGCAGAGTTCGTGCGTGTCCGCGCTGATCAGCATCTTGTAGCACACTGCACCTTTGGACGGCTCGGCCGGGGCCACGACATAGCTCACGATCGTGTTCGGCGCGTTGTCCGCGAATATCTGGTCCGCATCGTCCTCCTCCATTGCTTCCATGTTCTTGCTGAGCCATTCGTCGGTCATCGACACGCTCGGCGCGAGGTCGTCGGAGGAGAACACTATCTTCTTGTCACGGTTCTTGAGCATCTTGCTGGTGTAGCTGCCCAGACCGCCGTATCCGACCATGTCGGAAGCCATGGCGTCTGTCACATATCTCTGGATGATGTCCAGCAGAGCCGGCAGGAACACGTATTCACGGCCGGATGGCGCATCGGCCGCGGCGCATGGGATGCTCACGACTTCGAATCCCTGCTTGTCCGGCGATGCAGCTTCTTCGTCTCCACCCTTGATCAGGGAGAGCACCACTATGCCGGGCTCGGTTTCTTTCTTGAGCTTGCTCGTCACAGGGATGAGGAAATAGTAATCCGGGTTCTTGCAGCTGGCCTCATACTCCTGCTGGGTGCAGAATTCGTAAGGAGAGGCCATCCAGCGGCTTGTCACTTCTTCCTGGAGCGCGTTGTTGAACATCTCGCTCCCGGCCAGCACCACCTTGGTGGTCTTGGTCGTGAAATCGCCGAGCTTGGCTTTCTTGGTCGTTATCTTGGCCTGCCCGCATACGGAAACAGGGAAAAGGCACGCTGCGAGAGCGATGCACAATATGAAATTCAAAGTCTTCTTCATACTTACAAAGTTAGAAATAAAATGATTATTTTTGTGCTGTTATGTCACAGTATATAGTATCGGCGAGAAAATACAGGCCGGATTCCTTCGAGACCCTGATCGGGCAGGATGTCATAGCCCGGACATTGAAAAACTCCATAGCGAGGGGGAAGATCGCGCACGCGTATCTTTTCTGCGGTCCCCGTGGCGTCGGCAAGACCAGTACGGCCAGGATATTTGCCAAGGCCATCAACTGTTCGGATCCGACGGACGACCTGGAGCCATGCGGCAAGTGCGAATCATGCGTTTCTTTCCAGGAAGGACGTTCGTTCTGCATACATGAGCTCGATGCCGCTTCCAACAACGGCGTGGAAGACATCAAGGCGCTTCTGGAAAAGGTTCAGATCCCTCCTCAGGTCGGCAAGTACAGCGTGTACATCATCGATGAGGTCCACATGCTGAGCCAGGCCGCTTTCAACGCCTTCCTCAAGACGCTCGAGGAACCGCCTGCACACGCGGTGTTCATCCTTGCGACCACCGAGAAGCACAAGATCATCCCGACTATCCTCTCCCGCTGCCAGACATACGATTTCAACAGGATCACGGTCTCGGACATTGTCCGCAATCTCCGTGCCATAGCGGACAAGGAGTCGATTCGCATCGACGACGAGTCCCTGCACATAATCGCGCAGAAGGCGGACGGTGCGATGCGTGATGCCCTCACGATCTTCGACCAGACAGTCGCATTCTGCGGCACAGACATCAGATATGAGGATGTGTTGAGGAATCTCAACGTCCTCGACTACGAATATACCTTCAAGCTGGTGGACTGCTTCCTCGCCGGCGATTACGCATCGGCGATGCTGACCTTCGACGAGGTTCTTGCCAAGGGATTCAACGCCCTGCATTTCGTCCTTGCGCTGAGCTCGCATTTCAGGGACCTTCTGGTGAGCAGGACCGCAGGTCTTGATTCGCTGCTCGACCTGCCGGCTTCCTTGAAGGAGAGATACGCCGCCCAGGCGTCCGGATGCAGCATCAAGTTCCTTTATGATGCCCTGGACATCACCACGCAGTGCGAGGCTGGATACAAGGCCAGCGTCAATCCGCGCCTGCATATCGAGTTCGCTTTGATGAAGCTCAGTTTCCTGCGGGGAATGCCTGCAGAGGCGCCTGTGAAACCGGTCGTAAAGACTTCGGTCCAGGAAAGGCCTGCAGCTGCTCCGAAACCGGCCGAGCCCGCCGTCAAGCCGGTGGCAGCCGTGGCCGCAAAGCCGGTGGCAGAAAAACCGGCCGCACCAGCAGTGGAGCCTGTGCCTGACGTGAAGCCGGCGCCGGTCAAGGCTGCCGCTTCTGTCGCCGTTCCTGAGCCTGAGAAGGCGGTGGAGCCGGTCGAGATCGAAATCGACGGCATCGAGTTGTCGGCCGATTTTGCTGAGATATCCCTGGATGACGATTTCGTCTCTCCTGCCGGTCCTTCAGCCGCAGAAACGCCTGCTGAGACTCCAGCCGTATCTGCACCAGTCGAGCCGGAAAAGCCTGCACAAGCGGCTCCGGCGGAGCCTGAGACTCCTTTGCAGTCTGCACCTGCAGTGGATGAGCCTGCCATCCAGCCGACTCCGAGGGCGCGCCGCAAGGTGGCCGCGGGCGCCGCTTCGCTGTCGTTGTCCTCGGTGATCGAGGAGGAGAAGCGTGAGGCGGAGGCAGCGGACGCGTTGCTGTCTGCGGGCAGGTTGCCGGAAGATGAAGAGATACTCTCGCATTGGCAGGATCTCGTGGACCAGAACGCATCCCGGCCGAGACTTGCGAATGCGCTGGCCAATGCCAAGCTGAGCGTCGAACCGGAAGGGGAGGGCAAGCTGCTGACATTCACGGTGACCAACGAGGCCCAGAAGAGCTGGATCGAGACGAATCTGCTCAACAGCCTGGAAGGTGCGATGTGCAAGATACTCAAGTGCGGCAAGATAAGGCTCGCCGTGGCCGCCGCGCAGTATGTGGAGGAAGAGAAAATATACATGCCGGAAGATCAGGCACGTGACTTGATCGGCCGTCATCAGGAAGTCAAGGAGCTTGTGATCGACCTTGGCCTGGACATCAAATAAATCAAGTCTATGAAACTGCATTGCGAAAACCTTGTCAAGAAATATGGCATCCGTACTGTCGTCAAAGGTGTGTCGATGGAAGTGGAGCAGGGCGAAATCGTCGGCTTCCTCGGTCCGAACGGCGCCGGCAAGACGACGAGTTTCTATATGATCACCGGCCAGATCGTCCCGAATGCCGGCCGCATTTTCCTGGACGATGAGGAGATCACCGGCCTTCCTATGTACAAGAGGGCGCAGAAGGGACTCGGATATCTGCCGCAGGAGGCTTCCGTATTCAGGAAGATGTCCGTCGAGGACAACATCATGTCCGTGATGGAGATGTCCGGCATGGGCAAGGCAGAGAGAAAGGAGCGCCTGGAGAGCCTCATCGATGAGTTCAACCTGTCCAAGGTGCGCAAGAGCCTGGGCATCCAGTTGTCCGGAGGCGAGCGCCGCCGCTGCGAAATCGCCCGTGCGCTGGCCATCGACCCTAAGTTCATCCTGCTCGACGAACCGTTCGCGGGAGTCGACCCGATCGCGGTCGAGGACATCCAGTACATCATCGCGACGCTGAAATACAAGAACATCGGCATCATCATCACCGACCACAACGTCGGCGAGACCCTGGCCATCTGTGACCGCGCCTATCTGCTTTATGAGGGAACAATACTCCAGTCCGGCACACCGGAGTACCTGGCATCGGACGAAGATGTCCGTACCAAGTATCTGGGATCAGGTTTCGTGTTGAAGAAGTCCGTCGCCGCAGAAAGGGCGAAGGCCAAGTTCTTGGATTCCGCTACTGATTGACGTAATCCTTGACGTTCTGCGCCGAGATCACGTTGTCGCCGAGTATAAGCAGCCTTTCGACTACGTTCTTGAGCTCGCGGATGTTGCCTGGCCAGTGCTTGTTGGTGAGCAGGTCCATGGCCTCCGATGAGAATTTCTTGGCCGGCATTCCGCTCTCCGTGCATATCTGCTTGATGAAATAGTCCACCAGAAGAGGGATGTCATCCTTCCTTTCGTCCAGTGAAGGTACCTTGATCAGGATGACGCTGATGCGGTGGTAGAGGTCCTCTCTGAACCGTCCTTCCTGGATCTCCTTGCCAAGGTCCTTGTTGGTTGCGGCCACGACCCTTACGTTGACTTCGATGTCCTTGTCGCTTCCGACCCTGGACAGTTTCTTCTCCTGGAGGACCCTGAGCACCTTGGCCTGTGCGGCAAGGCTCATGTCACCGATTTCGTCCAGGAAGAGCGTACCTCCGTCAGCCTGCTCGAACTTGCCCTTGTGCTGCTTGATGGCTGAGGTGAAGGATCCTTTTTCGTGTCCGAACAGCTCGCTTTCGATCAGCTCGGAAGGAATGGCGGCGCAGTTGACTTCGATATAAGGCGCCGAACTCCTGGTGCTCTGCTCGTGGAGGCTTCTGGCGACCAGCTCCTTGCCGGATCCGTTCGGCCCGGTGATGAGCACCCTGGCGTCGGTGGCGGCCACTTTCGCAATCATTTCCTTGATGTGTACTATAGGCTCGGACTCTCCGATCATCTGCTGCCCGTACACTTTTTTCTTGAGGATGCGGGTCTCGTTGACGAGTGAGACTTTCTCGGTGGCATTCTTGATGGTGATGAGTATGCGGTTGAGGTCCAGAGGTTTCTGGATGAAGTCGAACGCGCCTTTCTTGATGCATTCGACGGCGGTGTTGATGTCTCCGTGGCCGGAGATCATGATGATGGCGGTGTCTGTGCCTGTCTGGTCCACCTTGTCCAGGAACTCGATGCCGTCCATGTTCGGCATCTTGATGTCGCAGAAGATTATGTTGTATTTTTCTTTTCCGACCATGTCCAGGGCGATCGCCCCGTCTTCGGCGGTGTCCACATCATATCCTTCGTCGCCGAGGATTTCCTTGAGGGAATTCCTGATGGCGCGCTCATCATCGACAATCAGTATTTTCATAAATCGAACTTCTAAAAAGTGACAGGAGGTTGTTCAGCAAATATCGTACATTTTTTGCTAAATGATGGAGAATATCTTTTATAATGCCTATCTTTATGACTTGAAAAACAAACTTTTTATGAGAAGATTATTGATTTTGGCGCTTGCAGCGGTGTCCCTTTCAGGATGCGGACTCCTTTCCGCTGTAAACTGGGACTCGGGACAGCTGATGTCCGCAGCCGGCAATGCGCTCACCGCCGCGACCATCTCCAACGCGCAGGTGGTCGAGCTCAGCCGTCAGACAGTGGCTCAGATGGATGCGCAGAACAAGGTGGACAACGGTACGTATGCCGCCCGTCTGAACAAGCTTATGAAGGACGTGAAGGTCGACGGCCTCGACCTGAACTATAAGGTCTATATCACCAAGGAGGTCAATGCCTTCGCTTGCGGGGACGGCTCCATCCGGGTATATTCCGGCTTGATGGACGTCATGGATGACAGCGAGCTCATGGCCATCATCGGTCATGAAGTCGGGCATGTGGTGCATCATGACACCAAGGATGCGATGAAGCGTGCCTACATGACGGCGGCCGCAAGGGATGTTGTCAACGCAGCCGGCACCGTCGGTGCGATCGCACAGACTTCGATCGGCGATTTGGCCGAGGCGTTCGTTGGTTCGCAGTTCTCCCAGAAACAGGAGTATGCGGCCGATGATTACGGCTTCTCGTTCGCAGTCAAGTACGGCCACAGCCCGTACAGCATGTATAATTCTCTCGCCAAGCTCGTGAATATGTCTGGCGGAAGCCAGGCATCTCTTGTCCAGAAGATGTTCTCCTCTCATCCGGACAGTGCCGAAAGGGCCATGAAGATGAAAGCCAAGGCGGAAAACTACAAGAAGAAATAATGATAGTACCGGACATAATAATCGCCATAGACGGGTATTCGTCTACCGGCAAGAGCTCTTTCGCCAAACTTATCGCCAAGGAGTTCTCTTTTCTTTATCTCGACTCCGGGGCGATGTACAGGGCTGTCACGCTTGATGCGCAGGAAAAGGGCATCATCGATTCTGACAGCAACATCGACCTGGATGCCCTCAAGGAGTCGCTGAAGACGCTCGATGTCCATTTCGAGCATACGGAGAGCGGCAGCAAGACCTTCATCGGCGACAGGCTGGTGGAGACCGAGATACGCTCCCTGGCTGTTTCTTCGCAGGTCAGTCCGATTTCGGCGGTGCCTTTTGTCCGCAATTTCGTGGACGACAAGCTTCACGAATTCGGAAAGGCCAAGAGGATCGTGATGGACGGCCGAGACATCGGCACCACGGTGTTCCCGCAGGCGGAGATAAAGATTTTCCTTACAGCTTCGACTGACATACGTGCGCAGCGCCGCTTCGACGAGATGGTCGCCAATGGAGATAACCCGGTGTTCGAGGATGTGAAGAAGAATCTCCTCGAGAGAGATTATATCGATTCGCACCGTGAGGCATCTCCTTTGTCTCAGGCCGCAGATGCGTTTGTGCTCGACAATTCATATATGACCCTGCAGGAAGAAGTCGCTTGGGTGAGGGGCTTGATACAGGGCAGATTCGGTATTCTGGAGTAATGGCATTGACTGTAGAAATAGACCCTAATTCCGGGTTTTGCGGAGGTGTGATCAGGGCGATCGACACGGCCGAGAAGTTCCTCTCGGACAATCCGGACAAGCATCTGTATTCACTTGGTGCGATCGTGCACAATGAGGAGGAGTTGTCCCGCCTTTCCGCGCGTGGACTTGTGACCGTGAGCAAGAACGATCTTTCCGGGGCGGTTCCGGAGGCTGGTTCTTCCCTGCTCATCCGGGCGCATGGTGAACCGCCTGAGACGTATAGGATGGCGGCTTCGATGGGTTATGACATTCTGGATTGTACCTGCCCGGTGGTTTTGAAATTGCAGAAGGATATCCGTTCTGCATATGAGAGGCTGAAGGTTGACGGCAGGGGAGGACAGGTCGTGATCTTCGGCAAGATCGGTCATGCGGAGGTGCTTGGGCTGGTCGGCCAGGTCGGCGGTGACGCGGTTGTCGTTGAAGATCTTGGCATGCTCAGACGTTTCCTTTTCGACGGGACCATCAGGCCGGATGCTCCGATAGAGATATTCTCCCAGACGACCAAGAGTCCTGAGGTGTATTCGGTCATCTGCGATGAGCTGACGTCGGTGATGTCGGATCCTGCTGACCTGCACGTGCATGATACCATCTGCTCCCAGGTGGCTTCTCGTCACAAGGGACTGTCTGATTTTGCCTTGAACCATGATGTGATAATCTTCGTCTCAGGAAAGATGAGCTCCAACGGGTCTGTTCTTTGCGATTTGTGCAAGTCTTTAAATATCAGGACATTCCACATTTCTTCCGCTTCTGAGATCAAGCGGGAATGGTTCGGTTTGGATGACAAGGTGGGGGTGTGTGGCGCCACTTCGACTCCGAAATGGCTGCTCGAGGAAGTGGCCGCGGCGATAGAATTTTTTGCAAGATAAAAAGCAAATAGTTAATTTTGTGAGGATTATCCGTACGCAAACAACAAATAAACGATAGATATTTATGGCAACAACAGCTGATTTCAAAAACGGTCTTTATCTCAAGTTCAATGATAAGCCATGCAGCATCGTATGGTTCCAGCATGTAAAACCTGGCAAGGGCCCTGCATTCGTGAAGACGAAACTCCGCAACCTCGAAAACGGTCGTATTCTCGAGAATACCTTCACCGCCGGTGCGAAGATCGACCTCATCAATGTCGAGAGACGTCCTTATCAGTTCCTTTATGGTGATGAGGATGGCTTCAACTTCATGCATGAAGAGACTTACGAGCAGATCCACCTGCCTTCAGACGTAGTTGAGAACGCCGACCTCATGAAGGAAGGACAGCACGTCGAAATGATGTTCGTTGTCGATGAGGAAAGATGCCTCACATGTGAGCTTCCTACCTATGTAACTCTCAAGGTCACATACTCAGAGCCTGCAGTCAAGGGTAACACCGCTTCTACAAGTGCCCTCAAGGAGGTCACCCTCGAGACCGGTGCCAAGATCATGGTCCCTCTCTTCATCAATACCGATGACGTTATCACAGTGAACACCACAGACCGTTCATACGGCCAGAGAGTATAATCTGGATACGATAAGATAGAATGGAGGTCGACTCTAAAAGGGTCGGCCTCCTTTTTTTTGAGCGGAGCTCCGCAGCGTCAGCAGTTTGCCCGGCTGCAAGTGGAGACAAAAGTTTGCCGGAGACAGACTAGCCGCCTTCGCTCTAGAGGGAGGGGCCCACGAAGTGGGAGGGCCTGGTCTGGCTACGGCAAAGTTTTGCGGAACGGAGACAGCCGGGAACCTGCCCCTGTCCGGGGGAGGGCAGGCCTCTCATGCCGCATTGCTGAGCGTCCTCTCTACCGCGATGTATTTTCTGAGATTATGTGCCAGTGCCACAAGTCCGGCCTTGACCTTGCCGTTGGACTTCGTAAACATCGGCGTCTGCGGAAGGTCGGCGTTTTTGCTGCCGAGGATCCTCGGTAAAATTTTGCAAATACCTGGCTAGTAGTTAGTTGTAAATAAATGGTGCGGAAGGTCATACCGAAAAATGCCAACCTTCCGCAATGAGGGGAGCATTGCGGCCCAAATAATAAGCTCTCGCTGCAATGCGCCGGACTACGGCATGCGGTCGATCTTGAGCTGCTGGATCTTGTAGGTGCTTCCGTCGGAGTTGACGAATATGGTTATCTGGAAACTCTCACCTCCTGCCTTGAGCGTCCCGATGGCATACTTCATGTTGCCCTCTCCGGTGGTGTGGGTGATCTCGAATGACCGTGGGGTGTTGTCCTCGAAGAAATTCTTCATTATCTGGCACGCCTGATTCTTGCTGGAGTTGCTGGCACTTGACTTGATGCTGACTTCGAGATTGTCCGAGAACCAGGCGGAGAGTTTCTCCGCATCGCCTTGGGTGATATACTTGGAGATCGGCACGAATACGTCATACGTGCCACCCTGCGCCATTCCTTTCAATGAAAAGAAGGCGAGGACAAAGGCTACTGCCAGAATTTTTTTAATCACCTTGACCATATGCAGATGGGACGTTTAATTGCAAAAATCAGACCAACTGATTATATTTGTGATGTTCGTGCGATTATCCATCGATATGAAAATCACTTTGTTGACTGTCGGCAAGACTGACGTGAAATGGGTCAGGGAGGGTCTGGAATTGTATGTGTCCAGGCTGGTGCACTATATCCCGTTTGTCCTGGACGAGATTCCGGAACTGAAAAACGTCTCATCCCTTTCTCAAGACCAGATCAAAGACAGGGAGGGCGAGCTTATCCTGAAGAAGGTCAAGCCTCAGGACGAAGTCATCCTTCTGGACGAACACGGAAGGACGTTCAGGTCTGTCGATTTCGCAAGATTCATTGGGGAGAAAGTCTCCCGCGGCGCAAGGGACCTGGTATTCGTGATCGGTGGAGCATATGGTTTCTCGGGAAAAGTGTATTCCAGAGCCGATTCCAAGATATCTTTGTCGGAAATGACCTTCTCCCACCAGATGGTTAGAACGATTTTTGCAGAGCAGCTATACCGCGCGTTCACCATTTTGAGAGGTGAGCCATACCATCATGAATAAGTCGCTTCTCAAGAAAATATTCAAGGAGAAAGAGCTCCATGTCTGGATCCTCTATCTGTTGAGTTTGCTGTTCCTCTTCTGTGCGGCGAACGTGAACAGTTTGTCCGGTGACACGGAACACGTCGCACGCAGGGCGGGGAGGATTCTCGAAAACCGGATGGAACAGCTGGATGCATTCATGTCCGAGACTTTGTCCGGTCCGGAGTCGGAGTGGCCGGTGTTGAACGGCCTTCCGGAAGACATGGTCGTATACAAGTTCGTACATGACACCCTTAAAGCCTGGAACCATCAGTTCACTATCAAGAACGATGATCTGGTCCAGCATGTCGTATTCCCGAGGATGGCCAACCCTAAGGCGGAATATCTTTCTCCTCTGCTCAAGGTCTCTGAAGAAGTGAGCCTCATCGGAATGGGCCCAAAGACCTATCTGGCCAAGTCGAAGACAGAAGGAGATGTCATGGTGATAGGCGGTCTTGAACTGATCAACCAATACGATGAGAAGTCCAGGAACGGCGTCAATAACCGCCTCCGTCTTTCTGACAGATTCTCCATCAACCCGCTTTCATACAGCGGCGGTATTGCAGTTGCAGTCGAGGGCCGTCCGGTGTTCAAGGTGATGTGCGACTCCATGGCCCAGGATAGTATAGGCAATTCCCTTCTCGGGTGGATTGCGTTCGTGCTCTTCACTGTCGCATCCCTGCTTTTCCTGCATGGCAGGAAGACCAGCCGGAGGTATCACATCGTACTCGGGCTAATGGCGGTTTCGCTGGCGCTCCTGTATTCCTGGGGACACCAGATGAGAGCTTCGAGCACCATATTCTCTCCTGTGCTTTATGCCGACGGAGGGCTGTTCTATTCGCTTGGAGCGGTGTTTGTCATAAACCTCGCAATCATTCTGTTCGTCTTGTGCACCTATTTCATGCGGGACGAGTTGTTCGGCATGATCAAGGACAACAGGAGGAAGATGGTTGCCTGCTCGATCGTGGTGGCTCTTGCCATCGTGGGCGTGTTTGCATATACGGTGTTTGCATTGAAGAGCATCACCTTGAATTCCGGCATCACGCTGGAGCTCTACAAACTTGGCGAACTGACGGCCTACTCCGGGCTTGTCTATTTCGCGTTCATCGCATTGCTGATGGTGGTGCCGCTCCTGCTGCAGATGCTCCGACCGATTGTGAAGGAGCTCTCGGGCATCGACTACAATCCTTTCTCACGCACGGGCTTCATCATCCTGGCCGTTGTCTTTTCATCCCTGGTCGTGCTTGTGACAGCCGTCTCGGGCTTTGAGAAGGAGCGCAACCGTCAGGCTGTGTGGGCCAACCGTCTGTCCATAGACAGGGATATCGCTCTAGAGATGAATCTGCGCTCGGCCGAGAGACGCATCATGTACGATGAACTGATAGCCGGGATCGTGGGACTGCGCAATTCTGCGACTACCATATTGAACCGCGTGACCGAGACCTACCTGACCCACGCCACCCAGGACTACGAGGTGTCCATAATGCTCGTCAGCGAATCCTCGGCGCCGGAGGAGACCATCAGTTTCCTGTCGCGGAAAATCGAAGAAGGCACACCGATTGCGGAAGGCTCCCAGTTCGTCTATTCCAACCCATCCGGCTCCCATACCGTATATGACGGAATCTTTACCTATTACAACCCATATTCCGGCGTCGTGCATATGCTGATAGAGCTCGAACCGAAAGCTAACAAGGAGGAGATCGGTTATGCACGGATACTGGGGTACGCTCCTCCGGGCAAGGTAGCGTTGCCGTCCAAGTATGCGTATGCCAGATACAAGGGGGATGAGCTGGTCACGTTCCGCGGCAATTATGCGTATTCGACCGTGCTGGACTCCAGGTGGTCGGATTTCGTATATAACTCCGGCCTCGACCACATGCATGGTGAGTCCTATGTCCATTTCGCCAACAAGATAGGCCAGGACCAGGCGATCATCATCTCGAGACCGAAGATCGAGACCACCAGCTATCTCATAGCGATAGTGTTCCTGGCACTCGTATGCTTTTTCTCCCTGCTGCTTCTCAACCTGAGCCGGAAGAAGGCCCCGGAGGCCGTATATGAGAAGAATTATTACAGATCCAGGGTGTCCATAGTGCTCGTGACCTCTCTTATCGTGACCCTGGTGTCCATGGCCCTCGTCAGCGTCCTGTTCGTTTACAGAAGGAATGATGCCAACCAGAAAGTGATGATGTCGGACAAGCTTGATTCCGTTCGTGCTCTTGTAGAGAATGCCTGCGCCAATTGCGTGTCCGCCAGTGATCTGATGTCCAAGGAGTTCCGTGATGAGGTCGAGTCGGCCAGCAACATGACCAAATCGGATATATCCCTCTATACGGTGGATGGGAAGGCATTCCATTCCACTGAGCCGGAGATCTTCGACCGTGTGATCATGGGGAGCCGCATCAACGAGGACGCGTACCGTCAGATCATCTTCAACAACAAACGCTACTTCATCGACAAGGAGAGAATCGGCAAGATACGCTTCAGCTCGATGTATGCGCCAATCTACAACATGGATGGCAAGATGCTCGCGATAATGTGCTCTCCATATACTGAGGAGAACTTCGACTTCAAGATGGATGCCGTACTGCACCTCGTGACTATCTTCACGGTTTTCCTTATCCTGCTCCTGCTGGCCCGTTTTGCCATCAGGACCATCGTCAACCGTATATTCACGCCTCTTGTTGAGATGGGTGAAAAGATGGATACGGCCAACATCGAGAAGCTGGAATACATCCAGTATCCGTACGATGACGAAATCACCTCTCTGGTGAAATCATACAACAGCATGGTCGGTGAGTTGTCCCAGAGCACCAAACAGCTTGCCCAGGCCGAGCGCGACAAGGCGTGGAGCGCGATGGCGCGGCAGGTGGCCCATGAGATCAAGAACCCTCTCACTCCTATGAAACTCCAGCTCCAGAGGCTCATACGCCTCAAGGAGAGGAACGCCCAGGGCTGGGAGGACAAGTTCGACGAAGTCTCCAAAGTGGTGCTTGACCATATCGACATCCTCACAGACACGGCCAACGAATTCTCCACCTTCGCGAAATTGTATTCAGAGGAACCGACTCTCATAGACCTTGACGCTCTGCTCAAGGAAGAGATATCCATGTTCGACAACAACGAATCCTTGGAATTCTCGTATCTCGGACTCGAAGGCGCACAGGCCATGGCCCCGAAACCTCAATTGACCCGTGTGTTCGTCAACTTGATCGCGAATGCGGTCCAGGCCGTCGAGCAGCAGGCCTCGGAAGGAGAGGGAGGTGCCTTGGAGAAGGGCCGCATCCTGATCCAGTTGAGGAATTCCTCCGACGATGCCTTCTACGACATCGTCTTCGAGGACAACGGTCCTGGCGTTTCCGAAGAGAATCAGTCCAAGCTGTTCACTCCTAACTTCACGACTAAGAACGGTGGCACCGGCCTCGGACTGGCCATTTGCCGCAGCATACTCGAGAAGTGCAAGGCCACCATCTCCTATTCGAAGTCATACACCCTCGGAGGTGCCTGCTTCACAATAAGATACCCGAAGCAATGCAATACGGACTGATAATATTCGACCTGGACGGTACTCTGGTCGACACCATAGAAGATCTGGGGAATGCGGTCAATGCTGCGCTGGAGCAGCGCGGACTGCCGCTCCACACGATTCCTGAATACCGGCCGATGGTCGGTCACGGCATCAGGAACCTGGTCAGGAATGCCCTCCCGGCGGCTTTGAAAAATGATGAAGCGTTCGTGGACGGGTGTCTGGCCTCTTTCAGGGAGTATTACTCATCGCACATCGACGTCTGCTCAAAACCGTACGAGGGGATACCTGAGATGCTACGCTCACTCGCGGCCTCCGGCGTCAAGCTTGCCGTCGCCACAAACAAGTTCCAGGCAGGTGCGGAGAAACTGCTGGCGAAGGTTTTTCCGGACATAAGTTTTTCCGTGATTTCCGGCGACCGCCCAGGCATGCCGCTGAAACCTGATCCTGCGGTCGTGCTCAACATCCTTGAACAGCTGGGCGTGCAGGCGGCCGGAACTCTGTATGTCGGAGATTCCCATACGGACATCATGACAGCGCAGAATGCCGGCGTGACAAGCGCCGGTGTGAGCTGGGGCTTCCGGCCGAAGGCGGACCTGATGGATGCCGACCATGTGCTGGACGATGTCGCGTCCTTGTCGGCGTTGTGCCACTCCTGATCAGTCTGCAACTGCTTCTCCGTAGCGCAGGAGCACGGCACCCGGAGTTTCCTTGATGAAGATCGTCAGGCCTTCCGCCAGTTCTTTCCCGCTATGTACGGTCATCTCCTGGCTGTCCTGGTCCAGGACATAGTATTTCCGTTCAGGGTCGAGGCCGCGGAGCTGCACGGTCAGGGATTCTTCCATGTTCTTGTCGTGCCTGAAAGCCAGTACCAGCCCGCTGTTGTCCGACGGCCTGTGAAGCTGATATGACAGCCAGCTGCTGTCCTTGTCCTGGTCCTTTATCCCCGTGAGCGGGTAATAGTCCTCATAGAAATACGGCTGTAGCTCCTTGTACAGCTGCTCCCTTTCGATGATCTTCTCCAGTGATACATCTTCTTTCTTGATTATGTTGGAACCAAGGTTGCTGGATGCGGCCAGGCTGGAGTAGAAGCTGTATTTGTCGAATGACTTGTTGCTCATGCCGTGTACCGGGAGGAAGAAGTTCAACCCGTAGGTATGGCTCTGCTTCCCGAGCTCGTTGCGCTTGTCCTTGGCGGAGAAATCCGTCCTCCAGAGCGGTACGCTCCTGCGGTACATCTCGATGTCGAGACGTCGGCCGCCGCTGGCGCAATTGTCGATCAGCATGTCAGGGAATCGTTCGAGAAGATAGTCCCAGAATGCGTACAGACCCTCGATGTGCCGTATTTCTGTCATTCCTATACGTCCTGGCTCATCGTTCGAGTCCCAATACTCCCGCAGGTCCCTGAAGCAGTTGTCCTGCCTGTACCAGTCGATCCCGCTCTCCTCTATGAAGTCGCCGATATAGCGGCACATCCACTCGAAAGCCTCCTTGTTACCCAGGTTGAACATCGAATATGTCGGCTGGTGGCCGTCTTTGGCTTTCAAAAGCCATTCCGGGTGCTCCTCCGCGATCTGTGACCCTTCGCAGACGCGTTCCGGTTCGAACCACACCATCAGCTTGGAGCCTTGGGCATGGGCGGCATCCGCAATCGGCTTGAATCCGTTCGGGAAGCGTGCCGGGTCCGGTCTCCAGGTGCCGGCGGTGTTCTCCCAGTTGTGGCTTCTGTTCTTGATCACGTCTGTCGTGTACCAGCCGGCATCGAGCCAGTAGACCTCAGGGTGCAGGCCCAGGAATTCGTTCCTGTGGATGTTGGTGATGGCGACTTCCTCAGTCAGGCAGGTGCGCTCGTTGCAAGGGAAAGGGTCCGACCAGGCGATTCCGCCCAGGGTCGGCAGGCCCGTGGTCTGGCCGTTGGTCTTGCGCATGTTGTGGGCCCGCATGAAACGTCTGAACTTGTTGCCTCCGTCCATGAAATCTTCTCCTTCCCAGAAAAGCATCGAGATGAGCGGAGTGCGTATGGACTCGCCAGGATGCAGATAAAGCTTCATTTTCTGCAGGCCGGCCTGGAGCGAAAGCCCCTTGTCGGTGCAGGTCATCTCTTCATACCAGGAACCGGTCCATCCGACAGATGTGATCAGTCCGCCGCCTTCCGGGAATCTCGTGTTGAAGAACGGGCATACGTCCCAGTCGCTGGAACGTCCCTGTCTCGGGGCATACCGCTTGCTCCGGCCGGCTGTCAAGGTGTCGACATATGGCTTGAAATCGTCCATCCATGCCGAACTGCCGTGCAGCCACAAAGTCTCGAATCCATCTCCAACCGCGGATCTGGCGGAGAAATCCATGGCTTTGACGTTCTCCAGCACAGGGGATTTCCTTGTTGATCCATTGGTGAAATGCAACACCCAGTCGACGGCGTTGAAATCATTGTAGCCGGTGACCTTGCACTCGACCTTCAGCTTTGTAGCCGGGTCGGTGTAGCATACCGTATACCTGACAAGCGCGTCGTCGCCGGTCTCTTCTTCGGCGATGGAGTATTTCCATCTGGTGATCGCATTGGCCGACTTTTTCCCGTTGTATTCAAAGGAAAACGGCGGGTTGACGCCTTTTGCGAAATTGTCTTCGATCCATTTCGACATGTCGCCCGGCATTGCGGAGAGGATGGCCGTGAGTACGGTGAGCAGAAGTTTCATGCTTAAGTGTTTTTATCAAATCAAAGAAATCAGGACGAAAGCCCAATGGGCGATGATGCCGGCGGCCAGTCCTCCTATGGTGTGTGCAAGTATTGCTTTTGATGTCATATCCCTGTAGCCGAGAGTGTCGAGCATGGCCGTGTGCGTGCTCAGATAGCCGCTCCAGCACATTCCGATAGCCGTGAAGACTGCGATGGCGTTGCCGTCGATCCATCCCTGGGCCACGAAATTCGGGATCAATCCGAGCGCGGCGCCAACCGCTCCAAGAGCCGTGATCGGAAATGCCACCAGGTGCGGATCCTTGAATCCGAACATCCAGTCGAAGATGAAGTTGACCTTCCCTGCGCAGTACGGCAGGAGCTCTGTGCCTTCATAGGCCGCACCTGTCCACGCGCCCCCTTCTCCGGGACCGAAGGTGAATATCATCACGAGGGTCGAGATGATGAGAACTCCGGGGATTATCGCAAGGCCCACATCCACGCCGGACCGGCCGCCGTCGAGAAGTGCGTCCAATATCCGCAGGAATGTGCCCTTCTTCTCTTTGGATTGGTCTTCATCTTCGGCCGTATGGCCGCAGCTGACCTGCTGGTCCTTGTATTCCGGATGGATCCGGAGGATGAATTTCTGCATCAGACGGGTCGAGACGATGCATCCGCAGAAAGCTCCGAACAAGCCGATGAGAGGCTCCCAGTAGAAACCCTGGCTTATCATGAAGATGATCACCAGCAGACCCATTCCGAATGCGGTGCCGAAATTGGTCAGGGAGATGTACTGGTAAGTCTTGAAATAGCTGCTGAAACGTTTGTCCTTGGCCACCGTGATGATGGCCGGATTGTCGGACAGGAAGGTGAGCACGGCACCCAGTGAGGCGACTCCCGGCAAGTTGAACAGAGGTCTCATCAGCGGTCGCAGAAGTTTCTCCAGGAGCGCCACCACTCCGAACTCCACGAACAGCTCGCCGATGGCTCCTGTGAGCACGCAGATGGCCATCAGGAAGAAAACTGTGTTCAGCAGCAGGTCGTGCGCCGTGTGCATCAGCGTGTTGAGCATGTTAGGCCAGCCCATCACGCTGCCAAGATATGTGAACAAGCCCGTTATTACCAACAGGCAGATGATGCCGGAAGGGATTGCCTTCCAGATTCCGGAAAGGATTCTTTTCATCACAGATTGATAATGTTCGGCTTGACAGTGATTCCGATGTTTATCCTGGAGACGTCAGGAACGATGACTCCTCCGTATGCCATGGTGCCGAAGGTCTTGTCGAAGACGAAATGTATGCGCATGCGGTCGCTGCCCTTGTATGGGAAGAACTCGAGACCTGCTCCGGCAACCATCACGTCAGTGCCGCAAAGCACCTGGCGGTCGATGAGGTTGCTCTGGTTGGTGTCCACGCAGAGCTTTACGAATGCGGAGAGATAGTTGCCGATCTTGTACCTGGCCTGGGTCATCATGGAGAAATCTCCGAATGGTTTGAAGTCCTGCGGGTTCCAGCGTTCAATAAGGTCGAATGCCAGGCTGGCCGGTCCGTATGTGATCTTGTTGCCGAGCGCGATGTGGGCCATCAGCTCCTTGCCCGGGCATTCGAACATGTTGGCGGACCAGGCTGCTTCGTAGATGCCGTGGGTGGCGCGCCAGGACATATTGTACGACAAGAGATTGTCCTGGAGATAGGCGAACGGACTCCGGCTTACCTGGAAACTGATCAGGTCGTGCCCGCCGTCCAGCCAGTAGCCCACTGCCGCGCCGTAGGTGAAGCAATGGTAGTTGTTGAAATATTCGCCCGAGAAATAGATGTCGGAAGGATTCTCGTAGTATTCGATTCCTCCGACCTCGAGCATGTTCTTGCCGCCGTTGATCTGCCAGTGCTCGTCGATGCGGTACTGGAGGTAGATCCAGTCGGTCGCGCTGAGTATGTCGTTGGCGGAGACGGGCCTGTCGAGATGCTGTCTGATCGAGAAGGTCAGTCCGTCGGTGATGGTTCCGTTAGCGATAAGGCACAGCCTGTCTTCGGAAAAACGGCTGTAATCATAAGTGCTGCTGCCGGCGTCCGTCTTGGATATCCAGCTGTCCCGGTTCTCTATGCGTACGTTGAGTTTCTGGGCGGAAACGAAGATCGGGATACAGAGCAGGATATAGGTCAGAAGTGTTTTTTTCATATTTGTGGTATATTAAACAAATATATATCAAATCAATGGATTTTTGGCATTAAACATCGGGAAAATAAGTAATTTTGTACTCGGGTGAGCGCTTGCAGCCCATATGGAAAACGAACGTGATAAAGAAGATGGACAGAAGCGAAATCGAGATAATGGCTCCGGCCGGCAATTTTGAATGTCTCCGTGCCGCCATCCAGGGTGGCGCAGATTCAGTTTACTTCGGCGTGGGACGCTTGAATATGCGTTCCCACTCGGCCAACAACTTCGCGCCGGAGGATCTGGCGGAAGTCGTGCGCATCTGCGACGAAAGCGGGGTCAAGAGCTATCTCACGCTGAACATAGTCCTGTACCAGGACGACCTGGAGGACGCATACAAGGCCCTGGACGCTGCAAAGGTGGCCGGTGTCACGGCAGTCATCGCTTCTGACATGGCCGCGATTGCGTATTGCCGCAAGATCGGTCTGGAGGTGCATATCTCGACCCAGCTCAGCATATCGAATGTGGAGTCGCTCAGGTTCTACGCCCAGTTCGCGGACGTCATCGTGCTTGCGCGTGAGCTGAACCTGGATCAGGTCAGATCCATCTCGCGCACCATAGAGGAGGAGCGCATCACAGGGCCGTCCGGCCGGCTTGTCAGGATAGAGATGTTCGCGCACGGGGCGCTGTGCATGGCCATCTCCGGCAAGTGCTACCTCAGCCTGCATGCGTATGGCGCCTCCGCCAACAGGGGAGCGTGTCTGCAGGTCTGCCGCAGGGGATACGAAGTCACGGACCTGGAGACAGGCAACCAGCTGAACATCGACAACAAGTACATCATGTCCCCCAAGGACCTGTGTACGATCGAATTCATGGACAAGATCATAGACTCCGGCGTCAAGGTGTTCAAGATCGAAGGTCGTGCGCGCTCGGCCGAATACGTCAAGCGCTGTGCTTCCTGCTACAGGCGGGCGGCGGATGCGGTCTGCGACGGTGCGTACACCCCTGAGCTGGCTGCTTCCCTCAAGTCGGAACTCGCGGAGGTGTTCAACCGCGGCTTCTGGGATGGATATTACCAGGGAGCGTATTTCGGCCAGTGGAGCGATGTCTATGGCAGCCAGGCCACGAGGACCAAGGTCTATTGCGGCAAGGTCAGCAACTGGTTCGACAAGATCGGAGTTGCGGAGGTGTCGGTCGAGTCCGTTCCGCTTCACCTTGGTGACCGCGTGATGGCCGTCGGAGCGACCACCGGCGTCGTGGAATTCACGGTCGAGGATATGCGCGTCAACCTCAAGCCCGCCGAGGTGGCCGGCAAGGGTGTGCGTTGCTCGGTCGCGCTTCCGGAAGGGGAGCGGCTCCGTCGTGGCGACAAGGTCTATATCTGGCAGGAAAACGTCAAGTGAACAGTTCCCTGAGAACTTTCAGGGAGCGGATATCTAGCTTGCAATCCGTGTGGAAGGACAGGTATCTGATGAGTGACTCGCATAATTCGTTGCGAGTCTGCCCGCTCATCTGCATCAGCATCACTTCTTCGAACGGCGATCTGACCATGGCCGCCAGCAGAGAGTAGTGTTCTCCGGCGAACGGGGCCAGGTCTTCCGCTTCCGGGGCGAATCCGAGCGCGGCCGCAAGTTCCAGCAGCCACCAGACGTGGAAGTTGACATAGTCCCTTTCCAGCGCGTCCAGGGTCAGGATGCTCTTGACGCAGCGTTCGAAGAGCCCTTCTTCGCAGGCTCCGTCCTTGACGGTGCGGTACAGGACTTCGCTCATGAAAAGCGTCATGGCGTTCTTGACGAGGTTGGAGCGTATTCCGTTGAGTGGATGGACCGCGCTGAGCCTGGATGCTTTCCAGAGGTCTGACTTCGGGTTTTCGGATATTTCGGCGTCGACTACGCCGAGTGGTTGCAGCAGGGCCATCGGGGTCCCTTTACCTGCCCTGACGATGAAGCTGCGCCGGCCGAATTCGCGGCTCAGCGTGTGTATCACCAGGGAGGATTCGCGTATCTTGGTGATGTTGAGGATTATCAGGCCGGCGTTGGTTGTCATGCCTTGTGCTCCTGAAGCCATGCGGCCATTGCCCTGAGGCTGATGCCTCTGTGGGAGATGCTGTTCTTGACTTCTTCGCCGAGTTCGGCGACGGTCCTGTCCGGATAGAGGTCAGGGATGAAGACCGGGTCGTAGCCGAATCCTTCCGTCCCCGCCCTGCGCATCGCGATGCGTCCTTCCATCGTACCTTCGAAGAAGTGCATCTCTCCGTCGATGATCAGCGTGATGACGCTCTTGAAGCGGGCTGTCCTCTGCTCGGCCGGTGTCTCTCCGAGCTCGTGCAGAAGCTTCTCGATGTTGGCATCAAAGTTGTGTCCGGATGTGGCGTACCTGGCTGAATGTACGCCCGGAGCTCCTCCGAGTGCGTCGACTTCCAGGCCTGTGTCGTCCGCGAAACAGTTGCATCCGAGGCGGTCGTACAGGTAGCGCGCTTTCTGGATCGAGTTTTCCTTGAGCGTTTCTCCTGTCTCCGGGATTTCTTCGTCGATGCCGACGTCGTGGGGTGTCACAAGTTCGAAACCCTCTCCGAGGATTTCGGCCGCTTCGCGGAGCTTGCCGCGGTTGGAAGTCGCAAAAATGATTTTCATACTTAAAGAATGGTACTGCAAATGTATATAATTTTTAGATACTGTCGTTTATTTTGGCCTGCACATTGCTTTCTATGTGGCGGCATCAAAATCGGATGTAATTGCCGCCGCAGGTCCTCCCCACTCCGTGGGTCCCCTCCCTTTTCGGGAGCCAATGCCTGCTTGCAGCAAAAACATCCGATTCATACGATGCCGCCACTGTATTGCCAAGGTATGCCGGCATGAATGCATATTTTTGAAACGGTATTAACTGTAATCGGCAGATTCTTATTATTTTTGTGATGATGAAAAAGATAGTTACCGGTATAATAGCGGCCGCAGCGGCCCTTTCGTTCTGCACTGTGTCATCCGCCCAGAGCAGATCGTTCGAACTTGGCAAATGGACGGAGATCCAGAATGCCATCCTCAAGGAATTGAACCGTTCGTATGTCGATTCATTGCCGGTCGGCCGCATCGAGCGCGCCGGCATCGACGCCATGCTCGAGGAACTCGACCCATACACGGTCTATATACCGAAGGAGGAGTCTGAAGACCTCCAGATGATGCTGAACAAGTCCTACGGCGGCATCGGCGCCATCATCTACAAGCCGGAGAAGAGCGGCAACGTCATCATCAACGAGCCGTACGCCGGCTCGCCGGCCGTCCGCGGCGGACTTGTCTGCGGCGACGAGATACTGGAGATCGACGGCGTCAGCGTTGCCGGTCTCGAGACCAAGGACTGCAGCGACAAGATGAAGGGCAAACCAGGCACCACCGTGCATTTCAAGGTCAAGAAACTCCGCTCCGGCGAGATCACCGACATCGACATAGTGCGTGAGCGTATCCATCTTCCAGACGTGGAATACGCCGGCATGCTGAACGACACCACCGGCTACATCCTCCAGACCGGCTTCACCGAGAATGTCTCCAAGGACGTCAGGGACGCGTTCAACGCCCTGAAGGAGCAGGGGATGAAGAAACTCGTGCTCGACCTTCGCGGCAACGGCGGCGGATTGCTCCACGAGGCGGTCGGCATTGTGTCCCTCTTCGTGCCTGAGGGCTCGGTCGTCGTCACATCCAAGACCAACACCGGCGAAGTGACCTCATACAAGACCACCGCTGATCCGCTCGATACCGAGATTCCTATCGTGGTGCTGGTCGATTCCGGCACCGCATCATCATCTGAAATCGTCTCCGGAGCGCTCCAGGACTATGACCGCGCCACTATCATGGGCAAGAGGACCTATGGCAAGGGCCTTGTCCAGAGCATCAGACCGCTTCCGTACGACGGACAGATGAAGGTCACGACGGCTAAGTACTATACTCCGAGCGGCCGGTGCGTGCAGGCCATCGACTACGCTCACCGCAACGAAGACGGCAGTGTCGGCCACATCCCTGATTCGCTGACAAGCGAGTTCAAGACTGCCGGGGGCCGCATCGTGCGCGACGGCGGCGGCATCACCCCTGATGTGGAGATACCATACAAAGCCTACAGCCGCCTGTCATATTCGCTGGTTTACAGCGGCATCATAGAGCAGTACACGCTCAAGTTCGTCCGCGACCACGAGTCGATCCCGGCGGTCGATGATTTCCGCCTGACAGATGCCGATTACGATGATTTCGTGGCCTTCGCCAAAGAGAAGACCTTCGACTACAGGTCTTCCGCCAAGACGTATTTCGACCAGATGAAGAAGGAACTGGAGGAGGACGGCCTTGATGAGAGCATGTCAGGCCAGCTCGATGCGCTCGAGAAAGCCATCGACATGGACAAGGAGACATTCCTGAGACTCAAGAAAGATGAGATCATACCGCTGATCGAGGAGGAGATAGTCGTGCGCTATTATTTCCAGGAAGCCGGTATCAAACTGCGCCTGCGTTATGACGACCAGTTACGTAAAGCCTTGGAGTCGCCCGTAATAGAAGTTGCCAGATGACATTTGAATCATGAGAAGAATCCTTGCGGCATCATTGCTCCTTGCGGTCGCGCTGACCGCTTCCGCCCAGACATCCACCAAGAAGAAAGTTGTTCTCTGGGGCGACAGTCTCACCGCTCCGCACGAGCACTCCTATTCCACCGTGTTCTCCAAGTTGATGGGACCTGATTATGAGATTGTCAATTGCGGTGTGGGAGGCGAGAACACCATCACGATAATGGGCCGGCAGGGCTCAGCTCCTATGGTGCTGGCTCATGATGTCACGATTTTCAAGACATCGGAGAGCAGATTCCCGATTTTCCTGGGCAGCAATGATTTCGCGGGGCTCAAGTCGTCGTACAACGGGGCCACCGTCACACCGCTGCTCCAGTCCGGCTGGGAGGAAAGCTGCCCGGCGCACGTCAATCCTGTCGTTATCGACGGCAAGTCGTTCACCATCAAATCCGAAGCGAGATATTGGGTCGAAGACGGCCATTTCCAGTTCCCGTACAATTATTACATCGAACCGAATTTCGAGGTGGAGAAGACCTTCACCCTGAAGAAAGGTTCGGTCATCGAGACGGAAGCCATGAGGAATCTCCGTGACGGCTATGCTTACGTCATCCTCATGGGCGCGAACAACGGGTTCAAGGACCTCGATGACTACATGGCTCAGTTGAAGACCATGATCGACTATACCGGGTGTGAAAGGTTCGTGGTCATCAGTTTCCACATCACGAACAACGTTCTTGACACTCCTGAAAAACTTGATGAGATGGAGAAAGCGCTCAAGAAGACCTATGGCGACCATTACATCAATCTCAGGAAATACATGAACAAGCACGGCCTCAAGGACGCGGGCATCGAACCGACCGAGAGGGACAAGAAGGATATCGCCGAAGGCTTTGTCCCGAATTCCCTCCTTTCCGACGGCTGTCACTTCACCGCGGAAGGCTACTCCCTGATAGCCCACCGTCTCGCAAAGCAATTCAAGAAACTAGGTTACTGATTCCGATCAGCCACTATGCTGGCAACACCCTGAAGGACAACTGCGCCGCCGAACGCGACATCACCTACGACCTCAACGGCAGCCCGGGGGCCAACAGCGCAACCTCATGAAGCCGAGAATCGGGACGATGATGGAAGCAGAAAAATGGATCTCGTAAACAGAGTGTGGCCACTCAGACCGTATATCGGGGGTTGCTGATTACGACA
>JAZQNI010000034.1:0-69275 GCA_045627265.1 Candidatus Cryptobacteroides sp. | reverse complement strand
TGTAGGAGCAGCCAGATCCTGCTGTTGGAATGAGCCGCCATAAAGTTCGGCTAACTGGTCGTTGAGGTTGTCGTGGAAGTGGATGACATCGTTGCCGTTTGCAAGCTCGCCATATTCGTTAAGACCTTTGGCAATGTACTGATATTGGAGAACGTTGGCGTTACCCATAGCGGAGACGATCCAAACGAAAGGAATACGTCCGGTGAAGAGACCTACGCCACCGCGAAGGATGTACTTGCTGTTGCCGGCGATGTCATAGCGGAAGCCGACTCTAGGAGAGAAGAGTGGAGTAGCGCTAGGAAGCTGGTTGGTCTTGAGGCCATATTTCTTGGCAGCGGCAGAATTGGTGAAATCAACATTCTCAGTAGGGACATCGAAGAACATAGGGACATCCATACGGATACCATAAGTGAGATCGAACTTGTCAGTTACCGCCCACTTGTCCTGAGCATATATTCCGAGCTGTCCGGCATGGAATGTAGGCTCCCAGTTTTCAGAAAGGCCGATAGCAGTATTAGCGTGGCCATAACGGTACTGTTTGATGGTACCTGCTGTGAGTGCGGCTACGTTATCGAAATAATAGGTGCCGTACTTGTCCTGGATGAAAAGGTTGGTGAAAGTATAGAACTCATTGTGGGTACCGAAAGTGAGGGTGTGTGCACCTTTGTACCATGTAAGGTTATCTGTGATTGAGATGATGTCCTGATCCAGACGGTTAGCCTCTGAAGAACGCTCGTTACCGAGGTTGACGGTACCACCCTTGACGGTGACAGAGATCATAGGGAACGCCTCGCCAAGAGGAACACGCTCGTCACGGACACGGACATAGGAAGCACGGAGCTCATTGCTGAGATTATCTCCAAGACGGCTCTGAAGTTCTGCTACGAACGAGTTGGTCTTTGAGACGAAATCATAGCTGTAGTCTGTTGAACTGAGTGCTGTGGCAGTACTTGTCGAGTTGAGCTGCTTGGCATCCACAAGGCTCCATCTTACACTGAGGTGGTTGTCCTTGTTGATGTTCCAGTCAATCTTGGCTGTTGCCTTGTTTGACTTGGTGTAGTTCTGGCAAGACTCGAGGATGTCACCCTTGTAGCCATTCTTCTTGGCCCAATCGAGGACTGCCTTGGCTTCGCTTGCGTCAACCTTGGAAGCGGTAGCACCAAGTCCATAGGCATTAGGATAGCTGTTGTCTGACTTTTCAAAACTTGCGAAGAAGAAGAGCTTATCCTTGACAATAGGACCGCTGATGGTAGCACCTGCCTGATACTGAAGCTGTTCAGTCATCGGATTCTCGATGATACTGCCATCCGCAGCACCATATTTCTTGCTGTAGAGAGCCTGGTTGTTACCATATGTATAGACGGAAGCGTGAACTTTGTTTGTACCAGATTTGGTGATAGCGTTGATTGCTCCTCCTGTGAAACCTGACTGACGGACATCGAACGGAGCGATGTTGATCTGCACCTGCTCGATAGTCTCCATTGAAACAGGCTGAGCACCAGCCTGACCGCCATTGGATCCGCTTGAAGTAAGACCGAACACGTCGTTGTTCATGGCACCGTCAATCTGGAAGCTGTTGTAACGGTTGTTTGTTCCAGCGAAGGTCATTGCGCCATTGTTGTCAGTCCTCACGAAAGGATTAAGACGTGCTACGTCAGCGATACCACGGGTGATTGAAGGCATCTCTGAGATCTGACGGCTATTGATAGACTGAGCTGCACCAGTCTTTGTGGCATCGACACCACCCTGGGCTACTACGGAAGCTTCAGCAAGAAGTTCTGAAGACTCTTTGAGAGTTGCTGGAATGGCAGCAGTCTCACCAAGGATAAGAGAAACGCCTGAAACCTTGACACTTTCGAAACCGAGAAGGGAGATTTCGACATCGTAAGGGCCGCCTGGACGCATACCCTGGATAGAATAACGGCCATCAGCACCTACTACTGCGTAGTACTGGGTACCAGAAGGTGTGTGGGTGGCTACAACGGCAGCGCCAGTGAGAGCCTCTCCTGAGGCATCCGTAACTTTTCCTGCCATGGATGAAGTCGTAACCTGGGCATAGCCGGAAACGACAAAAGCCAATGCTGCCACGAGTGACAACATTATTTTACGAAAATTGTTCATAAAAAATAATAAATAGTTAAGAATAGTTTTCTTTATGAAAAATGACGGCGCAAATTTACTCACAAATTCAATATGTGCAAAAAGATGCAAGGCTTTTTTGCTATGTGAGGATTTTTGCTGTACCTTTGTCGCACTTTTTGACATACGTGGACAGATTTGTATGCTTGCAACCACGTCTAAAAAATGCTAAAACCATGAGTAAGAACTATCTTTTTACTTCGGAGTCCGTATCAGAAGGACATCCGGACAAGGTCGCAGACCAGATTTCAGACGCTATCCTGGATGAATTCCTCCGCAGGGACCGTGACGCCAAGGTCGCCTGCGAGACTTTCTGCACCACCGACTGCGTGAGGGTGGCGGGAGAGATCACATCGACCGCAAAGGACGTGGACGTGGAGTCCATCATCCGCCGCACGATAAAGAAGATCGGCTATGACAAGCCGGAATACGGTTTCGACGCCGACACCTGCGAGATCATCACCCGTCTCCATGAGCAGAGCGCGGACATCCACCGCGGAGTCGTCCGCGAGAACGAGATGTCCCAGGGCGCGGGAGACCAGGGAATGATGTTCGGCTACGCCTGCCGCGACACGGAGGAATACATGCCGTTCGCACTCTCGCTGGCGCACAAGATGCTCGAGATTCTGGCCGACATACGTCACAACGAGCCGGGGCTGATGCCTTACCTGCGCCCGGACGCCAAATCGCAGTTCACGATCGACTTCTCGGCCAAGCACAAGCCGCTGAGGGTCAACACGATAGTATTGAGCACCCAGCACGACGAGTTCGACGGGGACGAAGCCATGCGCGAGCGCATCACAAAGGATGTCCGCGAGATAGTCATCCCGCGCCTCATCGCATCCCTGCCTGAGCGCACAGCCGCACTCTTCGACGATCATTACACGCTTCACGTGAACCCTACCGGCAAATTCGTCATCGGAGGACCTGCCGGCGACACCGGACTTACAGGCCGAAAGATCATCGTCGACACCTATGGCGGCCGGGGAGCTCACGGTGGCGGAGCATTCTCCGGAAAGGACCCGAGCAAGGTGGACAGGAGCGCCGCATACGCCGCAAGGCACATCGCCAAGAACATCGTGGCATCCGGCCTCTGCGACGAATGCCTCGTGCAGCTCGCCTACGCGATCGGCATCGCCGAGCCAGTGAGCGTGTTCATCGACAGCTACGGCAAGTTCAACGAGGATGGAGACGCCATGATTGCGTCCAAGATCAAGGAACTCTACGACCTGCGTCCGGCTGCCATCGTCGAGCGTTTCCAGCTCAAGAACCCGATCTACGAGCCGACCGCATCCTACGGCCATTTCGGCAAGAAGCCGTTCACACGCACCGAGAAGCTGATCCGCGACGGCCGCGAATGCGAATGTGAGGTCCAGTACTTCGCCTGGGAGAAATTGGATATGGTCGATGCCATCAAGGCCGCATTCGACCTGAAATAACAGACTGACACTAATAATCAAACTTTATGAAACGGCTCATACTCCCGCTTCTGTCAGCCGTATTGCTGGCAGCTTGCTCCATTTCCCCGGAAATTCCGCTCCCCGAGCATCCGCGTCCGGACTTCGAAAGGGAAGGCTTCATCAACCTCAACGGGCAGTGGAAATTCACCTTCGACGCGTCCAAGGCCGAGAGCGGCATGAATTCGGGAGACTTCTCCGCCTTCGATGAAAGCATCAACGTCCCGTTCCCTTGGGGATCGCCTCTTTCCGGAGTCGAGGACAAGGGCGACGTGGCATGGTACGGCCGCGACATCGAAGTGCCGGCATCATGGAAAGGCAAGAGAGTTTTCGTCGTCGTGGGAGCACCGGACTGGAAGACTGAAGCCTGGATCGACGGCAAGAAGCTCGGATCCCACTGCGGCGGATATACGCCGTTCGAATTCGAGATCACAGACGACATCACGCCAGGTCGCAAGCACAGCCTCTGCATCAAGGCCGACGACACATATTCCGCCGCCCACCTGTACGGAAAACAGGGCTATGGCAACGCACGCGGCATCTGGCAGACCGTCTATCTCGAGGCGAGAGGCACCAACTACATAAAGAGCCTGCATTTCACCCCGGACATCGACGCGTCCAAAGTCACTGTCGGGCTGACACTCGACTCCCCAGCCCCGGAAGGAGCGGGCATCCGCATTTCCTTCAAGAACGCCGGACTCGATCCTGTAACCGTGGACTGCGGAGGCAAGGATGCGCTTTCGTTCGACATCGCGATCGCGGACCAGCACCTCTGGAGCCTCAATGACCCGTATCTATATGAAGTGAGCGCCGAGCTGCTCGGCGAAGACGGCATAACCGATGCCGTGTCATCCTACTTCGGCCAGCGCAAGATAAGCGCAGAGACCGTCCCCGGACAGGATTATAAATATGTGGCGCTCAACGGCAAGCCGCTCTACCTGCAGCTCTGCCTCGACCAGAGCTACAACCCTGAAGGCTTCTACACCTTCCCGAGCGACGAGTTCATGAAGAACGAGATCCTCCTGTCCAAGAGCCTGGGCCTCAACGGCAACCGCGTGCATATCAAGGTCGAGATACCCCGAAAGCTTTACTGGGCGGACAAGCTCGGACTGCTGATAATGGCCGATGTGCCGAATTACTGGGGCGAGCCTGTGCCTGAGGCGCGTGAGGACTGGGAACGCACCATGCGCGCCCAGGTCGAGCGTGATTTCAACCACCCGTCAATATTCTCATGGGTGGACTTCAACGAAACCTGGGGGCTGTTCACCAGCGTCGACGGAAAGAAAACCTATCTTCCGGAGACGCAGGAATGGGTACGCGAGATGTACCATCTGACCAAATCGCTAGACCCTACCAGACTTGTAGAAGACAACTCTGCTTGCAACAACGACCACGTCGAGACCGACATAGATTCCTGGCACGGATACCACGCCGGCTACAAGTGGGAGGAGGTGTGCGCCAAATACGACGAGAACAGCTTCACTGGATCTGACTTCAACTACATCGGCGCCAACCGCCAGGGGGAAGAGCCGATGATCAACAGCGAATGCGGCAACGTCTGGGGTTACAACAGAAGCGCGGGCGACTGCGACTACACCTGGGACTACCACGAGATGATGAACGCCTTCCACCGCCATCCGAAGATCGGAGGATGGCTCTACACCGAACACCACGATGTCATCAACGAATGGAACGGCTATGTCCGCTACGACCGCAGCGCCAAGATCGACGGTCTGGGCGACATCGTGCCGGGAATGGGCATCAAGGACTTCCACAGCGCGTACTACATCACTCCTGGCGGCGAACTCTGCACTGACGTCCAGCCAGGGCAGACCGTGCCGGTCGATCTGTATTCTTCATTCACGACTGACGTGGACCCGGGTGCGCTTCATCTGGAAACCCGCCTCGTGGGAATCGACGCACTCGGCCGGGATTTCGAGGGCCAATGGGAAAGCACAGATGTCCCGTTCCGGCCGTTCTGCCTGTCGCACATTGCGACCAAAGACGTCGAGATGCCGGCCGAGGACGGTGTCTATGCGCTCCAGATGGTGCTCAAGAACGCTTCGGACAGCGTCCTGCACCGCAATTTCACGCTCTACCGCGCCAAGTCGGAGATTCCTTCGTCCGGGACTCTGACATTTGCTCCGGCATCCTACTCCGCACAGCAGTGGAGCTTGCTCGAGACCGAGGTGCTCGGCGGGCTCAAGGTCAACGGGCACGGAAGCGGCTTCTTCGAATATACGGTCACGCTCCCTGAGGACCTCGGACAGATCAGCGGGGCACAGCTCTTGTTCGAAGCGGGAGCCAAGCAGCTGTTCGCCAAGGACGTGGAAGACGGCGACAAGGACCTCGGCGACTACATGCTCGGCAACGGGACTTCCAACCCTTGCAAGGTGCCTAACGCCTATTCGATGACCGACACCCGTCTCTGGCCTTCCTCCGTCGAAGTGTCAGTCAACGGGACGGCTGTGGGCACATTCGAGCTGCCGGACGATCCGGCCGACCACCGCGGTGTGCTTTCATGGCATTCACAGCTAAGGGACAGGCAGCTGCGTGAAGCCGGCTCGTACGGATACCTTATACGCGCCGACCTCCCGGCCGGACTCTTGAAGCCGGGTGCCACTCTGGTCATCCGCCTCTCGGTCCCTGAGAGCGCCGCAGGCAAGACCAGCGGAGGACTCGCCATCTACGGACGCGACTTCGGCCGCTACCCTCTCGACCCGACGATTATCTTCAATTAAGGGGGGCTGGGGTTTTTGATGTACTTTGCGGCATCATTTCCGTTATATTATAAGTATTATCTTTTAATGTGGACATGAACAGGATTGCAGTTCTCCTTGCAGCATCGCTTGCAGTATTTTCCCTGGCCTCTTGCAAACAAGAGGATGATCTCCGTCTGATCCAGCCGGTGAATTTCTCCGAAGTGGAGATTTCGGATTCATTCTGGACACCAAGGCTCCAGAAGCACAAGGATGTCACCATCCCCGTCTGCATCGACCAGATCGAGAACAAGACAGGACGCATCAGGAATTTCGAGAATGCCGCAAAGCATGAAGGCGAGCATTCCGGAATATACTTCGATGATTCTGACGTGTACAAAGCTCTGGAAGGCTTTGCATATTCCCTTCAGAACAACCCCGACCCACAACTCGAGGCCAAGTGCGACGAATGGATAGACAAGTTCGCCGCAGCCCAGGAGCCTGACGGGTATCTGAACACTTTCTACACGCTGACCGGTCTCGAGAACCGATGGACAAGCATGGGCAAGCACGAGATGTATTGCGCAGGCCATATGATCGAGGCTGCTGTCGCCTACTACAACGTCACTGGAAAGCGCAAGCTGATCGATGTCTGCGAGAAGTTCGTCTGTCATATGATGGACATCTTCGGCCCTGGCAAGAGGGATTGGGTGGCCGGCCATCAGGAGATCGAGCTGGCGCTTGTCAAGCTGTACAATGTCACCGGCAAGAAAGAGTATATCGAGTTTGCCGACTGGATCCTCAACGAAAGAGGCCATGGGATCGGCTACAATCTGATTGACGGCAAGAAGGTCCGTTTCAACAACGATACGATACCGGTCCGCGAGCAGAGAGAGCCTCGTGGACATGCCGTACGCGCAATGTACCAATACTGCGGCATGGCCGACATCGCCGCCTGCACCGGGGACACTTCCTATGTCACGGCACTCAAGACGATCTGGGAGGATGTGGTCAGCTCGAGGATGTATATCACCGGCGGCATAGGCTCCGTCCGCAAGACGGAAGGATTCGGAAAGCCGTACAGCCTTCCGAACATGGACGCATATTGCGAGACCTGCGCCTCCGTGGGCATGGTGTTCTGGAACTGGAGGATGAACCGATTCACCAGTGAATCCAAGTACGTAGACATCATGGAGAAAGCCCTTTACAACGGCGTCCTTTCGGGCATCTCGCTCAGCGGGGACCACTTCTTCTACGTCAATCCTCTTGAATCGCCAGGCTGGCATCATCGTCAGGAATGGTATGGCTGCGCATGCTGCCCGAGCCAGCTCTGCCGCTTCATTCCGTCGATAGGCAACTATATCTACTGCATCTCTGACAAGGCCCTGTGGGTAAACATGTTCATCGGTAACAAGTCGGCATACATGTCGATGGAGACCGGATATCCTTGGGATGGTCTTGTCTCCATGGAAGTCGGGAAACTCGGAGCAAGCAAGAAGGAGATCCGTGTGCGCATCCCGGGGTGGTGCAAGGACTGGACCATGACCGTCCGTGGCGAGACCATCAACCCTCGTATCGAGAACGGATATGCAGTCATACCTGGCAAATTCAAGGAAGGAGACATCATCACCCTGTCCCTGGACATGCCGATAGAGCTTGTCTCCGCAGATCCTCGCGTAACTGATGACCTCGGGAAAAGGGCCGTACAGCGCGGTCCAGTCGTATATTGCATCGAAGAGGTCGACAATCCGTCCATCGACGAGATCAAGTTGTCATCCGACGAGAAGCTCGTCCAGACCTTTGACAAAGATCTCCTCGGAGGAGTAGTCAGGATTGATTCCGACAACATCCACTTCATCCCATATTACTCGTGGGACAACCGTGGAGCCGGCAAGATGAAAGTATGGGTCGATTATTCAGAATAACATTCATATCATGGAAAGCAAAAGATTAAAGTCGCTTGACGTCCTCAGAGGATTCGATCTCTTCCTTCTTTTCTGCCTAGGCGGAATCATCGTCGCCGGAGCGAAGGCATTCGAATGGCCTTGGCTGGTAGCGGTAGCCGACCAATGCGAACATGTAAGCTGGGAAGGCTACGCAGTCTGGGACCAGATAATGCCCCTCTTCATGTTCATGGCCGGCGTCTCCATTCCTTTCGCATTCACCAAATACCGCGAGGAGAACAGGAGCAAGAAGCAGATCTACTGGAGGATCGGAAGACGTTTCGCCATCCTGTGGATACTGGGAATGGTCTGCCAGGGCAACCTGCTGACCTTCATCCCTGGCGAATGGAAATGGTACAGCAACACCCTGCAGACGATTGCCGTCGGATATCTCGTCTCTTCCCTGATGTTCCTGCACACCAAGCCTAAGACGCAGATCATAACCGCAATTTGCCTCACTCTCGCTTATTGGGCCGCGATGATGTTCATCAAGGTTGACGGCTGGGGCGGTGGCGACTTCACCCCTAACGGCAACCTCGCAGAATGGATAGACCGCAACGTGATGGGATACAGCCGTCACTGCACCGTCAGGACTCCTGACGGAGGATACACAATCCCTGACTGGTACCGTTACACCTGGCTTTTGAGCAGCCTCAACTTCATCGTCACCGTCATGAGCGGAATGTTCGCCGGAGAGGTGCTGAAGAACCAGAAAAAGACTGACAACCAGAAGGCTCTGTTCCTGATTGTCCTGGGGGCTGTATGTATCGGCGCAGGCCTCCTCTGGAGCCTTCAGATGCCTATCATCAAGAAGATCTGGACCAGCTCCATGACAGTGTTCTCCAGCGGTATCAGCTTCGTCCTCATGGGCGTGTTCTTCTGGATGGTCGACATCAAGAAATGGAAGGGATTCGAATGGCTGACCGCATTCGGAATGAACTCCATATTCGTGTACATGATACCAAACTTCCTCACTTTCAAGGGCGTGGCCGGAAACTTCATCAAGGGTCTCCAGAACTATATGCCGGAACCTAGCTATCTCTTCTGCAAAGAGATCGGAGGTGCCATACTCTTCTACATCGTAGTCAAGGTCATGAAGGACAAGGGTATCTTCCTTAAAGCATAGATCCATAAGATGAACAGCAGAATCCTGACGATCATCGCAATCCTTGTTTCTTCCGTGACATACGCCGGCGAAAGGAGCAAGGATTGGAATTATACTCCATATTCCGAGCTGAATCTCATCAACAAGCTGATGCCTACTGAGAATCCGCTGGCAAGGCTTGATTCTGCAAGATACAAGGATCTGAACGAAAAGGAGAAGGAGATGTGCAACTGCTCAACAGGGCACGTGTTCTCTTTCACCACCAATTCCTCTTTCGTGGGAGTGCGCGCAAGCTTCTCCTACCATTCGGACGGCACGATCTCCGCAGCGAACAGTTCGAGAGGCTTCGACCTCTATATCGAGAAGGACGGTGCGTGGGTCTGGGCCGGGAGCGCTGCCGCGACAAGGGAAATCAATGTGGAGAACGATTATGTCGTGGGAAGCGGACTAGGGACTGGGGAAAAGAAATGTCTGCTCTACCTGCCCCACTCCAGCCATCTGAGCAGCTTGGAAGTCATCACAGAATCCGGTAGTGACATTCAGCCTGCACCAAGTCCATTCGCCGGCAGGATTGTGGTTTACGGCTCATCTTTCACCCATGGCGCAGGATGCAGCCGCTGCGGGATGCTCTACACCGCCCAGCTCGCGAGGATGACGGGATACAATTTCATCAACATGGGGTTTTCCGGTGAAGCATGGATGCGGACGAATTTCGCGGACATACTCATCGAAGCTGAAGACATCGACGCCTATGTTTTCGACTGCTTCTCCAACCCGACCGCTGATGTGATCAAGCAGAATCTTTTCCCGTTCATCGAGAAGTTCCAGGAAGGCAAGCCTGGGGTCCCGCTTGTTTTCATGAAGACCGCGTTCAGGGAAATCCGCCTGGTGAACGAGGAGAGAGAGATGTCTGAAGCGGCAAAAATGGCCGTTGCGGACAGTCTGATGAAGATTGCTGTCAAGAAATACAAAAATGTTTATTATATTTCGTCCACAAATACGGTCGGGAAGTACCACGAATGTACAACTGACGGCATACATCCGGACAATCACGGATATACATTGTGGGCAGAATCAATAAGAAAGGACATTTGTCGGATATTGAAAAAATACATCATACAATGAAAAGATTACTTATCATCGCTTTGGCGATTGTCTCCGTATTGGGGACATCCTGCACCAAGAAAGTTCCAGCCTCCGTACCTGCACACATCAAGGACGGCAAGATCGTGCTCCAGGCACCTGACCGCGCTCCAGGCCAGACCAGCGCCCTGGGTCTTAAATGCGACCCTATCGAGACCGTCCGCATCGCTTTCGTAGGCATCGGCGGCCGTGGCACCGGCGCAGTGCAGCGCTATACACAAATCGACGGTGTCCAGATCGTGGCGCTCTGCGACGAACGCCAGGAAAGAGTCGATAAATGCCAGAAAGTACTTGCTGGTGCGGGGCTTCCTGCCGCCAAGGAATATGTGGGCTCAGATGCATACAAGGACCTCTGCAAGAATGAGGAATTCGACCTCGTCTACATCGCCACCGACTGGCTTGACCATGTCCCTGTCGCACTCTGCGCCATGGAGAACGGTCACCACGCCGCCATCGAAGTGCCTTCAGCCATGACCGTCAAGGACTGCTGGGATCTAGTCGACATGTCAGAGCGCAAACGACTCCACTGCACCATACTCGAGAACTGCTGCTACGACTTCTTCGAGATGTCCACCCTCAACATGGCACAGCAGGGCCTCTTCGGCGAAGTCTATCACGTGGAAGGAGCATACATCCACTACCTCGCCGAGGACTGGAGCTTCAACGAGCAGTGGCGTCTTGACTACAACATGGCCCACCGTGGCGACAACTACCCTACTCACGGCCTCGGACCGATCTGCCAGGTCATGAACATCCACCGCGGTGACAAGATGGATTACCTCGTAGCGATGGACACCCCTTCATACAACGGCCGCAAGGCCGCAAGGGAACTCCGGGACAAGGACGAGTGTCTGGACGGCGACCATACCATCAGCCTCATCCAGACCCACAAGAAGCACCTCATCGAGGTCCAGCACAATGTCTACTGCCCAAGACCATATAGCAGGATGCATCAGTTGTGCGGCGACAAGGGCTTCGCCAACAAATATCCTGTCCAGCAGATTTCCGTCAAGGAAATGGACGGTCACGAAGCGCTTCCTAAGGAGGTCAGAGACTCCCTTCTCCAGGCTTACAAGCCGGAATTCGTCAAAGAGATAGAAGAGAAAGGTCGCCAGGTGGGCGGCCACGGCGGAACGGACTACATCATGGACTACCGTCTCATCTATTGCCTCCACAACGGACTTCCTCTCGACGAGGACGTTTATGACTGCGCAGAATGGAGCGCCGTACAGGAGCTCAGCCGCATCTCTCTCGAGAACGGTTCGATGCCTGTCGAATTCCCTGACTTCACCCGCGGCGAGTGGGATGTCATCAAGGGATTCAGCTACGCTTTCAAGGAATAAGCTGGAACAGGATGAGATCACTTGCAATTTGCTCAGCCGCATTGGCACTTCTCTGCTCATGCGGCCATATTGATAGTATCAAGGGGACATTGTTCGAGGTCAATCCGGACAAATGCTCGGACTTCGTCATTCCCAATGTCGTTTCCAATATCAACGTGTTCACCATGGGGTCGACATTCATCGCCCCTGAGATGCCTTTGAAAAACAACATATTCGATTTCGTCGAATATGTCCAGCTGATGAGCGCAACAGGCGGATCTGCAAGCCGCGACCTCTTCAAGAATCCCGAGGATTTCAGCGTGCTGGACGACTACGACTTCACCAACTTGATCGAGAACTGCAGGGGCATCCTCGCGCTTGGCGCAAAACCGTGCATCAAGACTGGAAGCATGCCGCTGAAGCTCAGCAGGAAGCCTTCGATATCCAAGTCGTTCAAGGTCTGCGAAGAGACCGCTGCCGATTTCGAGGAGTATTACAAGTATATACATGCAATTGCTGAAGCTCTGGCCGGGGAATTCGGTCTCGAAGAGGTCCAGAGCTGGCACTGGGGCGTATATACAGAATATGATAACGGATGCTGGTTCAAGCCGGAGGGGATGACGCCGGAGGAGACCGCCATGGAATATTTCAAGATATACGACACAACGGCGGCAGCCCTCGTCGATGTCCTGGGCAAGGATATCTATATCGGGGCACATTCTATGACCAACGAAGAAGGCTTCTGGGACGAGGCCATGTTCATCAGGCACTGCGCCGAGACCGGAGTCCCACTGAAATACCTCTCAGCATCTTTCTACAACTGGTTCCCTTGGTTTGAGCCGAAGAAAGCACTTGAGGATTGCATCGGCTACCTCAAGAGCACTGCCGAGGAGTGCGGGTTGAAGGACCTCGCATTCGGAATCGACGAAGGACGGATAGGTGTCAGCAAGGCGGGTGCGGACAAGAACGCACTGAAATCCCGCACCGTCGGCTATTCATATATGGGAGCGTTCGACGTGCGGCACTACAAGGTGCTCGTAGATGCTGGCGGAAGTTACCTCTCATCCTGGGCCTACCTCAGCGAGGGCCTGTTCAAGGGGAATCCTTCCATCTCATACCATGCAGCCAGGAAGTTCCACGAATTCAGCGGCATGAAGCGTATTCCAATATCCAACGACGAAGTCATCGAGGCTGACGGTTCCCGCAGCGGTATATTCGCGGGACTGGAGGGCAAGACCACAAAGGTCGCGGTCTACAATTTCAAGTACGACCTGGAGGCGAAGGACTCCCTCGACATCACCATCAGGATCAAGCCGCTGACCAAGAAACGCAGCCACACTATCAGCTACTGGAAACTTGACGACAATTGCAACTGGTTTGACGAGTGGACAAAAATCCGCGAAGAGAACGGCATCACCGACGACATGTTCAGCTGGTCAGGGGATGATGCATGCTGCCTTCCAGACAACATCATCGACTCGACAGCCCGTCAGGTCTATATCGACAACCTGCCTTTGTTCAAGCAGTCAAGCAAGCTTGTGACCATATTCAAGAAATACCGGACCGACAAGGACGGATACCTCACCATCCGCTGCCCTATGCAGACCAATACGGCCTGGTATCTGGACATCAAGTAGCAAACTAAACTTTTCTTTGGTTTTTTACTGTGGGTTTCATATATTAGCAACATAGTTCAGACGTTTCTGATTCTTCGGGCAATTTGATTTTTCCGTACCCGTCTGTGAGGGAGCCCGCTGTTGCCGGAATATCCTCTAGCTGAGGAGATATGGCTTACTCCAGACCGTTTTTGCGAGGTCTTGAGGCCGAACAATCACAAAGAAACTGATGTTGAAGGGTGAATAACAGATCCCCGGAGCTATAAGGCTGCCGGTTTGTTCACTTTTTCAACTTTTGTACTATGGCACGCAAGTACCGCAATTTCGTCTATGACGAGAATCAAAGATTCATTTATCCGACTTCAGATTGGGGATTCAAGTATCTGTTGGGATCAGAGAAGAACAAAGATCTGCTGCTGGGAATTCTACAGGAGCTTCTCCCCGAGCTTGGGATAGAAAGCCTTGACTACCTTCCGCAGGAAATAGGCCTTCCGGTAGGGAAGATGAAACAGGCGAGATTCGATGTCCGCTGCACTCTTTCAGGAGGGCAGCAGGTTGTCATCGAGATGCAGAACTATGCTTACAGCACGTTCCTGGACCGGGCAGTGGTCTACACTTCCGCCGCCGTCCTGAACACTTTCATGAATTCGAAGGCAAAGGACTACCAGATCGAGAGAACGATCTTCCTGGCTTTGTTGGGAGATCCCCTGTTCAAGGACGTGGAGAGAACTCCTATAAGGCTGAGTCTCTGCGATATAGATGAGGTTGAGACGACTCAGAGGTGCGACCGGATATTGCAGATATTCGTCGAAATGCCTAAATTTGGCGGAAGCATCGCAGATATAGACGACAAAACTCCTTTTGTGGAGCAGTTGGCGCATGTCCTCATGGAGATGGCTGACTGCGACGAGATTCCGGCCAATCTGACCAACCCGTTGCTCAAGCGTCTATTCATGGCTGCGGACACATCGACAATGGACACCACAATGAAAGAGAACTACAAGTCTTCAATCATGAGCGAGGCGGACTACTACTACCTCATGAATGGCGCGAAGGAAGAGGGGCTGGCCGAAGGCCGGGCTGTTGGACGGGCTGAGGGAAGAGCTGAGGGGAAAGCTGAGGGTAAAGCTGAGGGTAAAGCTGAAGGAAGGGCCGAAGGAAGAGCCGAAGGAAGAGCTGAAGGAAGAGCTGAAGGAAGAGCTGAAGGGCGTACTGAACAAATGATTGAAGACGCCAGAAGATTCAAAGCCTCTGGCGTCCCTGACGATATCATCGCTTCATGTACAGGCCTGTCCGCAGACCAGATCAAGATGCTATAGGTTCCCTGTTGTCATTGTTCTGCTGATTGACAATCCGCCGGAGGGAATGCGGAAATACGAAGCCTGGCCGCACCCATCGGGATCAGCGTAATCGTATCGAGGGTGTCGGACCTGTGGGCATGCTCATCAGGAAGTACCTGGACAAAGCCTGTCTCCTCATAACCCCATTCCGGGATCAGACGCCCCTTTGCCTTGAATTCCAACGGAGTTCCTTCGTGAGTGAACGGCATGTCATCCACAGGCCATGGTCTGTGGATGACAGTTATCTTTTCCGATGGATCAAGAGAGTAATTCCAAGCTGTGGTTGGATATATATCATAAGCCGGCCAGTCCTCAGGATTCTTTGACGGATACCAGTATGAGTCATGGACACATGTTGTCTTGGCATCGATCTCCCTGTACTCCTCTCCTATCTTGAGTGACATGGTCAAAGGGCCATAGTCGACACTTATGCTGTTCTGGTTGACAGCCCAGGTCCTCATGCTGACTTCCATCGGGAAATCAAGATCGACCTTGTCGCCGTCTTTCCATATCTTAACTATCTTCAGATACGAACCGCTCGTGAGCTTGCCAGCTGATTTTCCGTTTATTCTGGCCTTGGCATCGCTTGTCCAGGACGGAATTCTAAGGTAAAGTGGGAATTCGACATCATTGTCCGTTGAAATCGTGATTGATATCTGCCCGTCAAACGGATAATGCGTGTCCTCGCATATTCTGACCTCCACTCCGTCCGCAACTTTGATTCCAGCATCACACGAGCTGTAAAGCACGAGAGCCGCACCGTTATCCGGTGTGGCCAGGACAAGATGCTCGTTAAGATAAGGCCATCCCATGCCATGGTTGTGCTGACAGCAGCGACTGCTGAACGGGTTCATATTGAACATCGGGTGGCGGTTCCAGATGGCTCCCTGATGGTCCTTGGAATCACTGATCGGCATGTTCGGGCAGGTGATGTACCTGTGTGCGCGCATGTTCGGGAGCATCGAGGCCACGAAGCTGTTGAAAGCCACATCCTCGAGGTTCTCGGCCCACTTCTGGTCACCTGTGATGAGCAGCATGATCTCATCGGAAGCCATCTGCTCGACAAATCCGCAAAGTTCCGTCCCCTGACGTGGGTCGATGTACCCTTCCCTGGTCTTTTCGTCTCCTCCGAACATGCCTCCAGGGACCTGGCCGAAGATTCCCCTGATATAATCGTGGTTCTTATACGCAGCGAGAAGGTCTTTGCGGTCTCCTGTCTTGAGATAATACTCGGCCGGTTCACGGAAACCCTGGGCGATATTCACATTATGCCTGGAAGGAAGACCCGACTCCATCTCCCAATCGGCCGCATTGGCATGAGTCTTCTCAATGAGGCTGAGAAGCCTCTCGTCCCGGGTCCTGTTGTACAGCCAGATTATACTCCAGATATTATCTCCTGCGCGGCAGGACTCCCATACATCCTCAAGGAAATTGTCATCAGGAAGGCTCGACTGATACTCATAGAACTTCGTCATGAAAGGTATCACTCTTTCATCTCCGGTATATTCGGCATATGTCTGGACCGCCCACATTGCCGCCATCTCCGGCCAAAGGTCACGATAGTCCGGTTTCGCCACCACTCTTGCATCCGGGCCGAAATTTCCGTCGTCTTTCTGGGATGCGATGATGGCATCTATCCATATTTTCGCTTCTGCAAGAAGAGTGCTGTCATCAAGGGCGGCGGCAAGGGCCGTATAACCTTTGAGCCAGTAAGGGACCTCCTCCCATCCGTTCTTATCCCCTCTCATGAGCCAAGCATTCTCTTCCTTCTGGAGCCAGCGGCAGACTTCGGAGAGATGTCCGTTGAGGCCGTCTCTCTGGAGTTCCAGCTGTTTCAAAAGCCATCCCCGAGGCTTGATGCTTCCTGCCGGAAGCTTAATCAGGGTCTGCGGGACAAGAGGGGCTGCATTACTGTAATAATTCGTATTGGTGCTTTCTGCCGGGATCACCGACATGGTGGACAGCTCGAAATCAGTTTTGCATGAGCACACAATCAGGCAAACAAGCGAAAAAATGAACAGGTTTCGTATCATTCGTCAATCAAGTCTTTTATGTCTGTTTATTAAAGTAAAAGAGGCCGGCCGAACAGGCCGACCTCTAACAACTATTCAATCAACAACTAGAAAGCGTATCCAGGGTTCTGGACAAGATTAGGGTTGGTGGTGGTTTCAGAATATGGGAAAGGAAGATGCTCGTGCGTTCCTTTCACGAAGCCTGATGGCTTGATTTCGGAATTGGCATCGACATCGAAAAAGCGCATCTTATAAACATCCCAGATATTTGATCCGTCAGGTTTGATATCAGCGCTGGACTTGCCGTCATTGTATCCGAAGAAGATAGGGAGATAAGGCTCGGCCTTGAGTACCTTCTCGGCATCGCCCCATCTTACGAGATCGACGAAACGGCAGCCTTCACCGAACATTTCAGCTCTCTTCTCAATCTTGACGTTTTCGAGAGTAAGAGATGAGTATTCGCCTGTTCCCTTTGCATAACCTGCACGTCTTGCGATGGCGTTGAGAGCCTTGAGACCGCTGCCGTCAGAATCTCCTGCCATTGCACAAGCCTCCGCATAAAGAAGGTAAGCTTCTGAAAGACGGAGCAGTGAACGATAGTTTGCTGATCTTGAATACTTCTCATTGGCATGGTCAAACCAGTCGTCGATGTATGTTGACATAGGCTTTCTGAAAAGGAAACCGCAGAAACCCAGGACCTGATATTTGAGGTCGGAGGTAATGAACTCTGTTGAAGGAGTGCTGAGGCTGGTGCGCTGAAGAAGGTTGTAGGTGTCAGCGTCCGCAACCGGATCAAGGTTCTGCTCAATATGTTTGAGTCCCCACTCATCAACAAGTTCGTCATAGCTGACGAAGAAAGCCTTGACACGCTTTGACAAACCCTCATGATCGATGATGTCCTTGATGGCCTGATAATCTACATATGTAGGCCAGCCATAAGCTATCCTACGGATATATGAATCCTCTGAAACCCATCCGATTTCATGTGCATCCATAACCCAGTTAGGGTCGAAATAATCGTAGAATACTGACTGATACTTGTCTCCAGCCTCGATATCGTTGTAAATCTCCATCAAGGACTCTGAGTTGAGACGTCCGGCACCTCCGGCGCAGAGGACAGTCCTGAGTTCCTCTGTTGTCAAAAGACGGTAGTTAGGAGAATCAATGACCTGCTTGAGAGAAGTCTTCGCACCTGCATAATCTCCAGTAAGGACCTGTGCCTTTCCAAGGAGTGTAAGGGCAGTCTCCTTCGTTACGCGGACGACCTTGTCATCAGCTCCTTTCTTCTGAGGAAGGACTCCTGACTCGATTGCCTCGGTAAGACATTCCTTTGCATAAGTCCAGATATCCTCCTCTGCTGCATTCGCAGGCTTGAAGTTAGGGTCTGCAGGTCCTGTAGGCACGCTCTTGATAAGAGGAGCATTCCCCCAGTATGAAGCGAGATTGATGTAAGCCCAGGCTTTGAGCACTTTGGCCTCTGCGGCACAACGTTTCTGGACAGGGGTTGCATCTGAGAAATGGTCAGTAACAATATTACATGCCTCGATGACCTTCCAATATACATTCCACAATTCCTGGTTTCCTGAGCAATTGAGACCGTCGTGAAGATAATGGTCAATGCTTCCAATCTCAGAACGTACCGCAGTTCCGCTGAGTTCACCTCCAAGCTTGCCGGAAACCTTAAGGTGAGAAAGGAAGAATTCGTTGGTTTCCTTTCTTGATGGCTGCTTGATGTAGTAGTAGCAGGTCACGAGCGCAGCCTCAGCCGCGTCGTCTCCTTCGTAATATGTCGAGGTGTCACCGGTATTACCAAGCTTCGGGTTATCCAGATAATCCTCACTGCATGAGCTCAGAACGAGAGCTGCAAGAATTGATGAGAGAAATAATATCTTTTTCATGATCTTATCAAATTAGAATGAGAGATTGACACCGAACATCATGCTCTTTGGAGAAGGGTATGCACCGCGGTCGATACCAGCACCGGCACCATGGTCGCAAGCTGCCGTGATAGGATCGAATCCCTTGTATCCGGTGAAAGTGAAATAATTGTCGAGTGAGATATAGAAACGAAGTGAGCTGACAGCCACCTTCGAAAGAAGAGTCTTTGGAAGAGTGTATCCAAGCTGAAGCTGGTTGATCCTGAAGTAAGAACCATCCATGACAACTGCAGAAGAGTTGCGGAAGTAGCTCTTCTCGAATATCTCGGTAAATGAAGGATATTTGGTGTTGTCACCAGGATTTCTCCACATGTTCTTGTAGAGATCCTCTGTCATGTTCCTTTCTTTTGATCCGATGGTACCGTACCATATCTTGTTGCCCTGGCTTCCGGTGCCGAATACGACGAGGTCGAATCCCTTGTATTCTGCGGTAAGAGTGATACCGTATGAGAATAAAGGATTGGCGCTGCCAAGATTGACCATATCATCGTCATTCAGTACGCCATCCTCACCTGTCTCATAGATTCCGGAGCCATCTTCAGGGTTCACACCCTTGAACTTGTAGCCATAGAAGTACCATAGAGGCTCACCTACGGACATTCTGGTAGCATAAGCGTCGCCACCCTGAGGGTTCTCTCCAACGATGTATTCTACGTTTTCATCCATAGCAGTAACCTTGTTGGAGTTGTGAGCGATATTGGCTGAAACTCCGTAGTGGAAGTCGCCGATGCTGTCGTTCCAGCTGAGTTCAAGTTCTATACCCTTGTTCTCAACCACGCCGCTGTTGATGAGCACGCTTGACCATCCGGTAGTGCTTGGGATAGGGCTCTCCATGAGGAGACCGTCGGTGGTCTTCTTGTAGAGATCCAACGTAGCGGACAGTCTGTCAGAGAAGAAGCGGGCGTCAACACCGAAATCCAGCTGCTTAGATGTCTCCCATTTGAGGTCCACATTCGCCATCCCTTCTGGGCCGGCACCTGGAACGAGTGTGTGAGAGTATGGATCAAGTACTGAAAGATATGAGCCGTATGCAACGTTGGCAGTATAACCATACTCATTCTTCAGGATAGCGACGTTACCGTTGGTTCCCCAGCTTCCACGGAGTTTGAGATAAGAGACCTTGTTTCTGTCGACACCGCTCATGAATGGCTCGTTGAGGATATTCCATCCGAGAGAAACTGATGGGAAGTAGCCCCAGCGGTTGGTGGCAGGAAGGTATGACTCATCGAATGCGTCAGCACGGAAGGATGCCTGGATGTAGTAACGCTCATCGAAATTGTATCCGAGACGTGCGAAATATGAGATTGAAGAGTTCTTGCCCGGCTGTCCCTTGATGGTGGCAGATGACTGGCTGCCGAAGAATGAAGGATAGAAGAACAGAGGGTTCTCAGCCTGCTGGAATCCGCTGCCTCCGTCCGTAGTAAGAAGGTAGTTCGATTTGTTCTCGATATATGAAAGACCAGCCATAGCGTTCAAGTTATGCTTTTCTGCGAATGTATGGCTGTAGTTCACGAAGTTATCCCACTGGTAGTTGAGGATAGTGCTGATTGATCCCTGATATGAAGGATCCAATACCTGGGCATTTCCAGTAGCGCACACCTTCGAAATCTGTTCGGCCTCTTCATTTCCAAATCTATAGCCGAACTTGCTGGTATAGACCAGCCCCTTGATCGGCTGGAAATTAGCATAGATGTTTCCGACGAGCTGGGTGAGCTGATTGTATGCCTTGTCCTTCTGGACAACCCTGAAGAGAGGATGTGCATATGTCTGGAACCTACTGTCGCTCAAATATTTGTCACCGACCATGGCCATATTGTATCCCTCATTGTATCTGGCGATGAACGCGCTTGATCCCTTGCTCGGGTCTGTATAGTATGCAGGTGTGAGAGGATCCATACCGGTGAGCTGGTAAAGACCACCATTGGTTGAAGATCCACCAGCAGTCAGACCACCGAGGTTCCAGATATCAGCCCTCTTGGAACGGGTGAAGGTGTTGTTGGTTCCAACAGTGAGCCAGTCCTTGATCTTGTGCTCAGCGTTGACCTGGACGTTCAATCTCTTGTACTGATCCCTGTCAGAAGCGAGGATACCGTCTTCATCCGTGTTGGAAATGGAAAGATAGTAGCTTGACTTGTCAGTCGCGCCCTCGAAGGAGACCTTGTTCCTCTTCGAATAACCTCCAGAGTAGACTTCCTCGAGCCAGTCAGTGTCAGAAACTCCATCATAGAATTCCTTCAATGAACTCTGGGCGATGATGCCGGAAGTCGTCATGATGTCGATGTACTGCTGTGCATTGAGCATCTTAGGAGCATAACCAAGCTTTGCAATTGTATAGCTTCCATCATATGAAACCTTTCCTCTACCCTTTGTGCCATGCTTTGTGGTGATAAGGACAACACCATTTCCGGCCTGGGCACCGTAGATTGCCGCTGATGCACCGTCCTTGAGGATCTCGATGCTCTCGACATCCTGAGGATCGATGCTGTTCATATCAGGAACCTGGATGCCATCGACGATGTAGAGAGGAAGTGCAGCAACAGAGTTATTTGAAGAAAGACCACGGAGACGGATCTGGCCGAACTCTCCAGGCATACCTGAGGTCGTGATAACCTGGACACCGGCAACCTTTCCTGACAAAGCGGATGTAACTCCACTGACAGAGCGGTTCTGGAGAGCATCAGACTTGACTGAAGAGATGGAACCGGTAAGGTCGCTCTTCTTCTGTACACCGTAACCGATGACTACTGTCTCATCAAGGAGATTGGTGTCATCGGCAAGGACTACGTCGATGATGCCAGGAGTGGCGAAACGGTTGGCCTCAGCATATCCTATGCAAGAATATACTAGAGTGGAACCTGGGTTGGCCACGATAGAGTAGCGTCCCATCGCATCCGTAGAAGCACCGATATTGGTACCCTTTACAAAAACTGAAGCACCTATGACAGGCTCACCGTTCTGGTCGGTGACAGTTCCTGAAACGGTTGCGGCTTTGGCAACCTGCTTAGGCTGTCCCTTCTTGAGGACGATTGACTGCTTCACGATCTCATAGCTGAGACCTGCTTCAGCGCACACACTGTTGAGAACGTCCATGAACGGAGCGTTCTGCAGTTCCAAAGTGATTGCAGGGACTCCGGCGAGCTCCTGCTTCTGGTAAACAAACGAGTAGTTTGTCTTGGACTCAAGGTCGCTCAAGACCTTGTCGATAGTCCTTGCCTTGTAATTGACACTCAGATTCTGACCGAACATAGGAACGGCCAGGAAGAGTGACAACACCAAGCTGGCGATTGTTTTACTTTTCATAAATAACTGTTTTGTTAGAATGGTTATTGTTGTTTCTTTGAAATGACGATGCAGTTGCCTTCGGCCCTGAATGACAATCCGCCACTTTTCTCAAGGACCTCAAGAATGTCGCTGAACTTGCCGTAGCGCGGAATCTTCCCCTTGAACTGGATACCCGCCACTGACTCATCCATGAACTTGTATTCGAAATCATACCAGCGGCTGAGGCTGACCATTATCTGGCGGAAAGTCTGGTCTTCAAAAATGAACTGTCCCTCTTTCCAGCTTGTAATGAGCTTGGCGTTCACTGCATTGACCACCGTCTCCCCGCTTCCCTTGGCATAGACGGACTGATGGTCCGGACTGAGGTAGAGCACTGAAGAGCTGGTCTTGTCCGGGAGTACGCCGATCTTGCCTTCCACCAAAGTTGTGTACACGAAGTCATCTTCGGGATATGAACTGATGCCGAACTCCGTTCCATATACCCTGATGAGCTGACCGTATGATGAGACAAAGAACGGCCTCTTCGGATCTTTCGCGACCTTGAAATATGCCTCGCCGGTGATCTTCACGCTTCTCTCCGTCTCGCCGAACACTTCCGGATATTCGAGACTGGACTCGGCATTCAGCCATACTTCCGTGCTGTCCTCAAGTATGATGTGGAACTCACCGCCCCTCGGAGTCTTCAGGTCGTTCATGGCCAGCACAATCTCACTATCCTTGACCGGATCCGGCTTGACCACTACGTCTTTTGTGGCTGCAGGCCGCACATTGACATCTTCATTGATAAGATTATAGGAACTGCCGTCCGGCTTGTTCAAGGTGGCCATGGTATGGCCCGGGACAATGGTCTCGATATAGTTCTGCGGGACGGATACCGGCACCTGTTTCTCTACTACCCGCGGATTGACGATGGCGACAATCGCGACCGCGGCCGACATGGCGCTGATGATGGCCGTAGAAACGAACCACGGTCTTCTTTTCCTGGAATCGATACGATGCTCCATATCGTGCAAGGAACTCCTTCCATCGACCGACTTCCACTTGTAATACTCGGTGGTCATGTTCTTGCCGTCCTGAAGCCTCTCGTACAACGCACGATGCTCTTCATCCTCGGCCAGCCAGGCCTCAAGCCTGGCGTCCTCTTCCGGTGTAGAGGCCCCGGTGACACATTTGACTATCAAGTCAGTCAATCCTTCTATATCCATCTGGCATGCCAATTATATATCAATAACGGAAATGATGACGAAAAGTATATCTTTTTTCAAGGATTTCAAACAAAAAAATCTCATTGATTAAAAACTTAATTTTCAATGCCTTATAGCATCAATTTTTGTTTTGAAAGCCAAACTTTTTGTATATTTTTGTGTTCATAACCATTCTATTTCGATACAATGATCAGCGATTTCATCCTGTCTCTCTCCCTGTTCTTGACACTCGCTTCTGCGCCAGTGCACACCTGGTGGCACTGGGACAACGGAGAGATTTCCAAGGAAGGGATACGGAAGGACCTGATCTCGATGAAGGAAAACGGGATTGCCCAAGCGACCATTCTCAACGCGACAGACAATCCATGGGCCCCGGTGCAGCTGCCTCAGAAGGTCAAGTTCATGTCCGAGGAATGGATTGGAATGTTCACCTACGCGCTGGACGTTGCGGACAGCCTGGGGATCAAGATAGGCATCCACAACTGCGACGGTTTTGCGACTAGCGGGGGTCCGTGGATCACCCCTGAACTCTCGATGAAATACTTCACCTGGACCAAGACCTATGTGCACGGCGGCGGCAAGACGGACATCACATTGCCCATACCTACCACCAGACGCGGCTTCTACCGGGACGCGGCCGTCATCGCATTTCCGTCAGAATACAGGAGCATCCCCGAAGCGCGCATGAGCTGCGGCGGCACTGACATAGGCAGCACCCTTTGCGACGGCAACCCCATGACATGGATCGAAAACCCAAATGGAAAGACCATAGACGTTGAATTCCCCGAGAAAAGGCTCATCAGCCGGCTTGCGTTCATGGGCATACAGAACTTCGACTGGAACACCCCGGCGTTCGACACAACCTCCTTCCGCATCTCATACTCCGAGGACGGAATCTCTTTCAAGGATCACACAAGCACCTTAGTGACCGGCAAAAACAACATCGCCACAAGCGATTTCCAGCCGGTCGAAGCCCGCTACTTCCGGCTCGAAGTCAATGACAAAAGAGGCGAAGTGGCCGAAATAGAACTTCTCGGACCAGACGAGCAGCCATATTTCCAGCCGGCCGTGCCGAACCTGCTCGCACGGACAGCATACACAGTCGGAAGTTTCCGCGAAGACTATGACCAGTTCGAGGCCGACGGGACCAAGGCAGTCAAGGCATCCGAAGTGATCGACATCAGCGCCGCCATGTCCGAGGACGGAAAACTGAACTGGAACGCTCCAGAAGGCGACTGGTGCATCATACGCTTCGGCTACACCTCCACCGGAGCCGAGAACATGCCCGCATCGGTCGAGGGCAAGGGGCTGGAATGCGACAAGATGGACGCCGAGGCCGTGAAAGCACATTTCAACGGGTTCTGCAGGCCGATTGCTGAAGCGGCTGGCAGGCACACGGGGAATACATTCAAATTCATCCTGGTGGACAGCTGGGAATGCGGATTCACCAACTGGACCAAGGCATTCCCGGAGGAGTTCAAGCAACTCAGAGGCTACGACATCACGAACTGGATTCCTGTCCTGTGCGGCGAGTTGGTCGAGGACCCGGTCAGGAGCTGCGCGTTCCTCTTCGACTTCCGCAAGACCATCTCCGACCTCATTGATTCCAATTACTATTCCGTACTCGCTGATGAGCTGCACGCTCTCGGACTCGAGTACCATTCCGAAATCATCTATGGCGGAAGAATCTATCCCCCTCTCGACATCCTCAGGTCAGCGCGCCGGGTAGACCTCAACATGGACGAATTCTGGGCCAAGCCTGACAAAACGAACCAGCTGCCGGTTTACACCCGGCGCGAGACCCTCACGCGCACCTTCCCGATGGAAGCTTCGCTGGTTCGCGGCCGGAGCGTGCTGGGGTCCGAGTCCTACACCGGGCACGCCAACTGGACAGAGACTCCGCAGTCGCTCAAACCATTCGGGGATGCCGCCTTCTGCGCAGGCATCAACCAGATCATACTGCACAGTTATGTCCACCAGCCCGACGATGTCGCCCCTCAGATGGCCCTGCAGGGGCTGTACGGCGGCCATTTCAACCGCAATAACCCATGGTGGAAACATGCACAGGGATGGATGGAATACCAGGACAGGGTGCAGGGCATACTCCAGCAAGGCGAGATATCGGCCGACTTCCTGTACTATGTGGGGGATGAATTGCCGGAAACGCTGGCAAGGGTGCTGCTGAGGGAAGACACGCCTTACGGCTACAGGCCCAATGCGGTCGACTTTCTCGCGCTCAAGAACGCAGTAGTCACTGACGGGTGCGTCTCCATCGGCGGAGTCCAGGCCTTCCCGATGATAGTCCTGCCTGCAAGCAGACCTATGGAATTCCGCACCCTGAAGGAGCTGGCACGTCTGGTAGCCGACGGCATGACGCTTTGCGGGTACAAGCCATCCGCACCTCTTTCCCTCGCGGAAAAAGACTCCTGGCCGGCATTCCGCGCTCTGGCCGACAGCCTATGGAGCGGCCGGCCATACGGTAAGGGACAGGTCGTCCCTTACGGCGATTTCAAACAGACTCTCAGCACACTGGGCATCAAGCCTGACTTCGACGTATCAGGCACCAAGGCCGACTTCCTGTACACCCACAGGGTGCTTGAAGACAGAGATTACTATTTCGTCTTCAACCAGACAGCTGAGGCCCAGAAGGGACGCGTGTTCACATTCAGGACCATCAGACCATACTGCTATCTGATGAATGCAGAAAACGGGGAAATACACAAGATCCCGGCCACGAGGAAGGAAGATTGTTCTGAAGTCTCAGGACTGGAATTCGAGCCGTATGAGTCCGGAATCATGATATTCTCGGACAAAGACATATCCGAGGGTTGTACGGAATACGTCGGCAAACCTCAGCTGGCAGGCAAAGCGGAGAAAGTTTCGATTTCAATGGATTTCCGTCCGGTGTACGATGCTGAGATCAAAACCGTCAGGACCAGAAAGCTCGAGAGTCTCTCCGAATCAGAAGACAAGGACTTAAGGTATTTCGCCGGAGATATTTGTTACACAATCAGATTTGATGCACCTAAGGGACTGGCCGGCAAAACAATCCAGCTCAGTTTCCAGGGAATCGGCGGCACAGGACGAGCCGAACTGAACGGGCAGGACCTCGGATCTATCTGGCACGGAGGGCAACTGCTCCCTGAATGTCGGCTCAAGAAGTCCGGGAACATATTGAAGGTTGTGGTTGGAACTCCATGCAGAAACCGTTTCATAGGTGACCTCCGCGAGGGCCTGGAAGACAACCCGCATATCCCGTCCAACATCCGGATTGATGAGAGACGGCTCAAGCCGGAATACCCGCTTATCCCGACCGGCCTGTACGGAGACATAGACATAAATATTCAGAAGTAATTCGGAACAAAACACATGACAGCCAACTACCAAATATTATGTGATTTCTGCAAAGGTGAACTGAAGCCTCTGTACGACTACATATACCGGCCACTACTGCTCCATGCGTCCAGGTGCCTGACGGACCGATTCGCCTTCCTGGCTGAAGACTGCGTCCAGGACTCCATTTTCCAGGCGTACAAGAAACGCTATTCATTCAGCACTCTCGCTGCACTCAAGACCTATCTGTACACCTCCGTACGCAACAAATCCATAGACATACTCAGGAACTCGAACGCTCAGGAACGCTTCCTGACCACCTACCCGACATCAGAAAGCATCTTCCTCGACATTCTGGAGCGCGAGGCCATGGACAGGCTGTTCAAAGCAGTGGACAATCTCCCTGAGAAGGACAGGAAACTGTTCCTCCTATTCTGGGACGGACACAAGATCAAGGAAGTCGCAGCCATGCTGGGACTTGCAGAAAGCACCATCAAGTCAAGGAAAGCCAAGATGATCGCCAAGCTCAAGGAACTGATATCAGACGAAGGTGCTCTCATCCTGCTCATGGCAGTGATGTCAGAGCAGCTTTTCAGTTGATTCTGAAATAATTCCGGACTTACTCCCACTTGTTATGACGCGGGCCGATTTCATCGAACGGAATCGGCTCGATGCCATATTTTGAGAGCACGGAGTCCTGCAGGTAGTACGAAAGCGGCTGGACGTCCTTGTCGATGACGGTGTTGTTGGAGACGACGTTGCGATTTCCGTTCAGGAACAGGGCGCCGACCTTGACCGCGAGGTTGTCGGAGACATAATTGCGCGAGATGTTCTCATGCAGAGGCTCCTTGAGCTCGGGATAGCGGGAGAGATACAGCTCGCTGAACGCATCCACTTCGGTCATCTTGCCCTCCTGCCACATATACTTGTTCCTCCAGTCCTGCTCCGACCAAGGGATGCAGCTGACCGCATAATGGCAGTCGTAGAAGAGGTTGCCGCTGATGCGGTTGTCCTTGCCGCCGTTGATCTGGACCGCGCCGAAACCTGCGCCTCCGCAACCTTCGAACACATTGCCCTCGACCACCTGGCCTGAGATGATGTCATCGAAACGGATGGCGGCCGCTCCAGCGAACATGCCGCCGCGGATGTTGCGCCAGTAGTTGTTCTTCAGCACTATGCGGCGGAATGAATAGTTGTAGTAGCAGTCGAGCCCGCCCTGGTCGTCGCTCTCGGTGACTACGTCGAATATCTGGTTGAAGGAGATATCGATGTCGTTGCCGTAGATGCCGAGCGCAGAGGACGGCGAATTCTGGAAGCGGTTGTGATGTATGGACATGCCACAGCCAGTGAAGCCGACCGCGGGTGCGTAAGTGCGCTGGTAGAGCGTGAAGTCGCGGATGATGTTGTCGCAGACCTCGAAACCGGCAGGTTCGAGCGTCTTGCGGTTGCCGCCGGTGGCGATGATGCCGCCGCAGCCCAGCTGCTCGATGAGGCAGCCAGTAACCTTATGGCCGCTGCCTCCTTCGATGGATATTGCGTTATTGCCTATGCACTCGATATGGCAGCCGTCCACCGTCACGTTTTCGCCACCCTTGATGTGGATGCCGTCATTCCTTGCTCCGACGAGATTGATGTCCTTGACCGTCAGGTTCTTGCATCTGATGATGTTGATGAGGGAGTTCCTGCCGAACACAGAAACCGCGGTGCGAGGATCCTCCGCATCGAAACCAGGCTGAGGATACCAGTAGATGACCCCTTCTTCCCTGTCGATGTAATACTCGCCCGGCGAATCCAGCTCGCAGAGCAGGTTGAAACCGTAGAAGCGGCAGTTGTCACGATAGCCATGTTTGTGGAACGGCTGATCGACCGTCAGCACGTGCTTGACCGTATCGACCGATGCCGGCTTGTGATAGACTCCGCACCAGTCCCAGTACCAGTAGCCGAACAGCTGGGGGTCCTTCTCCTCCACCCATTTCTCTATGCGCGGATCGGTGTATTCGATCATGCCCTCGTTGGTGCCGTGCACATGTATCCAGGTCTCTTCCTTCTCGGTCGGACCTACAGCCTTGCCGCCGTTGGTGAAGCCCTCGTCCGGCCAGCGTGCTATCTGCTGGCGCACACCATCGAAGTAGAGGTCCACCCTGTTCTTCTCGCCCGCCACGACACCGAAATCCTCGATCCCGCATTTGCGGAGGTCCGCCTTGAGCACAGCTCCGAACGCAGGCTCCCAGTCCGTGACCACTTTCTGGCCGGAAAATGTGACCGGCTTGCGGTTCAATGGAGCGAGAGTCAGAGGCGATTCGAGAGCCTTGACCTTGACTGCCGAATCAAGGAAATATTCACCGCCCTCGAACAAGACCGTCACGGCTGTGCCGGGATTGGCTTTGATGAAGGCGGCCGCCTTGGTTGCTGCGGCTTCAGGGGTGCGCCATGGCTTGCAGCGTGTGCCGGCTGCGGCATCGTCGCCCTTGGTGGAAACATAGAAGGTCTTGTCGGCCGCGAGCATGGTCGCAGATGCCAGCATTGCCGCCACAAGCAGGACGACGGTACGGAAGTATCTCATATTCATTGTATTGCGAGTTCAGGATCAGCCACGCTCAAGTTCGCGGCGGATGTCTTTCTCCTTGATGGCCTGACGCTTGTCATAGACTTTCTTTCCCTTGGCCAGGGCAATCTGCAGCTTTGCGAACCCGTTGTCGGCGACGAACATCTTGACCGCCACGATGGTGAGGCCTTTCTGCTTGTCGGCCGCGGCGAGGTGCTTGAGCTCGCGCTTGGTCAGCAGCAGCTTGCGGTCGCGCTTGGGCTCATGCTGGCCCCAGGAGCCCCAGAAATACTGGGCTATGTTCATGTTCTTGACGTAGAGCTGTCCGAGAGTATCGAAATAGCAGTAGGCATCCTGCAGGGATGCCTTGCCGGCGCGGATGGACTTGATTTCAGTGCCCACGAGCACGATGCCGGCTGTATATGTCTCGAGGAACTCGTAATCGAACGAGGCCCTCTTGTTGGTGACTTGGATTTTTGACTTGGCCTTTGGCATGATGGCACAAAGATAATGTTTCTTTTTTATTATTTTTGCGGAAGAGATGCCACATTTGAAGCTTACCATACCGGCAGAGCTGCCGGAGCCTGAGATTGTCGAGGCCGCCGAGGTCCTTGCGCAATATCGCGCCGGGGATTGCGACCTGATCGTCGTGCTGGGGCCGACCGCTTCCGGCAAGACCAGGTATGCCGTTTCGCTCGCACGTGAGATCAACTCGATTCTCGGCTGCGGGCGCGTGGAGATCATCTCGGCCGACTCCCGCCAGGTCTACCGCGGGATGGACATCGGCACCGGCAAGGATCTGGCCGAATACGGCGAGATCCCCTTCCATCTCATCGACATCCGCCCCGCCGGCAGCAAATACAATGTCTATGAGTACCAGAAGGACTTCGTCAAGGTCTATCAGGACATCCTGAAGCGCGGCGGCATCCCGCTGCTCTGCGGCGGCACGGGGCTCTACATCGAGGCCGCGACCTGCGGCTACGATTTCGACAAGGAGACTCCGACCGTCGACCCGGCGCTGCTGCCCCACAAGGCGTTCTACATCGGCACCCTGGTCGACCGGGAGACACGCAACGCGCGCATAGACGCAAGGTTGAAGGCCCGCCTCGAAGAAGGCATGATCGACGAGGTGCGCGGTCTGTTGGACAGCGGCATACCGGCCGAGGACCTCATCTACTATGGTCTGGAGTACAAATTCGTGACCCAGCACATCATCGGCGTCCTCTCCGCGGACGAGATGTTCATGCTTCTGTCCAATGCCATCCATCAGTTCGCCAAGCGCCAGATGACCTGGTTCCGCGGCATGGAGCGTGACGGCCACGTCATCCACTGGGTCGAAGTCTGACAGCCCCCGCGTCATCCTTACAAACGCCGGCAAGAAAGCGGCGGAGGTCAGCAGCGCAGCCGCGAGAAACGGCCACCAACGCACTGAACTACAAAAAAGAGAGGCTGACCAGTCGGTCAGCCTCCTGCAATATATTCTGAGAATCAGATTAGTCGTTCAGTGAGAATCTCTTGAAAGCGACAACCTTCGCCTCCTTGTCAGCGGCGATGATAGCCTCCTTGACGGACTGCTTGCCATCACCCATCTGATACTCCTGCTCCTCAAGAGTGCTCTCCTTGAAGAACTTCTGGAGACGGCCCTGTGCGATGTTGTTGATCATCTGCTCAGGAAGATTGGCAGCCTTCTGCTCGCCGACGGTCTTGATGATCTCACGAGCCTGTGCAGCCTGCTCCGGAGTGATCCAGCCCTTAGCTGTATTTGACTCGATATGATCCTCGCTGTCAACATGTGCAGGGTTGATGCCGGCCTTCTTGAGGGCTGCGTCAACTGCCTTCTGAACCATCTCGTCCTTTGTCTTCTGGACAGCAACTGCGAGCTCGTTGTCAATAGCTGACTGAGGGCAGTCTTCCTTGGAGATTGAAACAGGATTCATGGAAGCGACCTGCATTACGACACCCTTTGCGATCTCAGCCGGAACCTCCTTGTTGAAACCAACAAGTGCACCGAGCTTACCGTTGATCTTGTGGATGTACTCTGCTACGTATGGAGCCTCCACGAGGGCATAGTATGCGAGGACGTGCTTCTCACCAGTCTTGCCGGTCTGAGCCTCGACAGCGTCATTGACTGTCTGACCGTCAGCCATCTTGCAAGCCTTGAGAGCCTCGAGATCTGCCGGAGCGTTAGCGATGGCAGTATCAGCGATTGCATCTGCAAGTGCCTGGAAATCTGCATTTCTTGAAACGAAGTCTGTCTCACAACCGAGGCATACAAGGACACCCTTGCCACCTGCGATCCTAGCCTTTACAGCGCCTTCCGTGGTCTCACGGTCAGCTCTCTTGGCTGCTACGAGCTTGCCTTTTTCGCGGATGATCTCGATCGCCTTGTTGAAGTCGCCGTCAGCCTCTGTGAGAGCCTTCTTGCAATCCATCATACCAGCGCTGGTCATCTTACGTAATTTCATTACGTCTGCTGCGGTAATATTCATAGTGATACAGATTTTTGTTTATTCCTCAGTGGTGTTTTCTGCAACCTCTTCAGCACCCTCAGCCTCTACGTCAACCGGCTTAGCGCCCTTGCGTGCACGGAGGTGCTTGGTTGTAACCTTGGTCTCAGCCTCTTCTGCGGCTTCCTCCTTGTCCTTGGCGAGTTTCTTTTCGTCCAAACCTTCCTGGATGGCCTTGCAAAGAATGTCCAATACACATTCGATAGACTTTGCAGCATCATCATTTGCCGGAATCACATAATCAATTGGGGTAGGATCGCAACATGTATCAACCATAGCGAATACCGGAATATTAAGACGATTGGCCTCTTTTACTGCGTTTGCCTCTTTCTGGACGTCAACTACGAAAATCGCTGAAGGAAGACGGTTCATATCCCTGATGGAACCGAGGTTCTTCTCGAGCTTTGCTCTCTGGCGGTCAACCTGGAGACGCTCTCTCTTAGCGAGTTTGTCGAACGTTCCATCCTCTTTCATCTTGTCGATGGTGCCCATCTTCTTGATGGCCTTGCGGATGGTAGGGAAGTTGGTAAGCATACCACCAGCCCAGCGCTCGGTGATTGAAGGCATATTTACTGAAGCAGCCTTCTCGGCAACGATATCTTTGCCTTGCTTCTTTGTTGCTACGAAGAGGATCTTGCGGCCTGACTTAGCAAGCTCTTTCATTGCCTCTGCAGCCTCGTCGATCTTGACGATAGTCTTGTGCAAATCGATGATGTGAATCCCGTTCCTCTCGATGAAGATATAAGGAGCCATCTTAGGATTCCATTTTCTCGACAAGTGTCCGAAATGAACACCGGCATCAAGCAATTCTTGGAAATTTGTTCTAGACATTGTTTTGGTAAAAATTTAATTTTCTCTTTTCTTCAATCCGGGAGTAGTGACCTTGTCAGTCTCCCTGATTTTCCGCAGTGACGGCAACCTTCAAGTAGCTTCCCGGGATTCACATCCCGAAGGAGATCCGAGGGTTTGCGTACCGCACTGTGCTCAAGTAAAACAGCAAAAATATCGTACTAACGTTTGCTGAACTGGAAGCGTCTGCGTGCACCAGGCTGTCCAGGTTTCTTTCTCTCGACCTCGCGAGCGTCGCGGGTGAGGAAACCAGCTGCCTTGAGTGTAGGACGGTAAGCCTCTTTGTCAACCTCGCAGAGAGCGCGGGAGACACCAAGTCTGATAGCCTCGGCCTGACCCTTGATACCACCACCAACGACGGTAACCTTGATGTCAAACTTGCCTTCAGCCTGGGCGAGAACGAGAGGCTGGTTCACGATGTAGCGGAGAGACTCCTCCTTGAAGTAATCTTCGAGGGAGCGTCCGTTGATCGTGACATTACCATTTCCAGCAACGAGATAAACGCGAGCAACAGCTGCTTTACGTCTTCCAAGGGCGTGTATCTGTTCCATTTACTCTGTTTAAATTTCGTCCAACTTAATAACCTTAGGGTTCTGTGCCTGATGCGGATGCTCAGGACCTGCATAAATGAACAGGTTGTTGATGAGCTTCGCGCCAAGGCGTGTCTTAGGAAGCATACCCTTTACTGCCATCCTAACCAATTCAGTAGGTCTCTTTTGGAGGATCTCCTTCGGCGTTGTGAAACGCTGTCCACCCGGGTAACCGGTGTAGCGTACGTAAACGCGGTCGGTCATCTTGTTTCCTTTGAGAGCAACCTTCTCGGCATTGATGACGATGACGTTGTCACCGCAATCAACATGAGGAGTGTAGCCTGGCTTGGTCTTGCCACGAAGGACAAGAGAAACTCTGGAAGCGAGACGGCCAAGTGCAAGATCTGTCGCGTCAATGACAACCCACTCTTTCTGTACAGTCGCCTTGTTCAAGGATACTGTCTTGTAGCTTTGTGTGTCCACTGTCTTGATCTTTAAATGGTTAATAATAAAAAAATTGCGATCCCTACACAATATAGGGGTCGCAAAGGTATGAATTATTTTCGGTTATACCAAATTAAATCAAAGCATTGGCATGAAGGAAGGCATTGATTGCCACTGCGACGAATGCGAGGCAGATGATGGTCGCCACGATGATGCCGATGACCTTGACTCTCTTGAACCAGGTCGAACCGTTCCAGCCGACGGTCTGGAACATGCTCCAGAAGCCGTGTGTGAGGTGGAACCACAGTGCCACGAACCAGACGATGTAGAGGGCTACTACCCACCACTTTCCGAAGGTGACATTGAGGAGGAGGTAAGGATTGTTCTCGAAGTTGCCTACACCGAACATCTCAGGAAGCTGCATCTTGGCCCAGAAGTGGGTAAGGTGGAATCCGATGAATCCTACGATCACGATACCGAGCACAAGCATGTTCTTTGCTGACCATGAATCTGCGGCAGCCTTGCTTGCGACCTCATAACGCTTGTATCCGCCACGGGCCTTGATGTTGCACCATGTAAGCCAGCATCCGTAGATGATGTGGACGAAGATGCCGAGGGCAAGGACAGGGACCATGATGCTGATGAATGCTGTGGACATGAAGTCACAGCCCATCTTGAAGAGGCCGTCTCCTGCGGAGAACAGTTTCTCATCGGCGGCGGCGATGCCGTACTTGCCGGTGAACGTGTCAATCAACGAGAATGTGTTGATGGTAGCGTGAATAAGAAGGAACAAGACAAGAAATGCACCGCTGACACCCTGGATGAATTTCTTTCCGATTGATGAATTGAATATGAACATTTGTGTTGAATTTATTCAAACTGCGATTATAGTGGATGCAAATATAGGCTCTTTCTTGCAAGTTTCATAATTTTCCGATAATTTTGTTTTCCATACAGACACAACCTATTTAATATGTATAAACGCGTATTGTTAAAACTCAGCGGCGAAAGCCTCGGTGGTCCGGAAGGTAAGGGCATAGACGAGAAATGCCTTGAAAAGGCCGCCGTGGAGATTGCACAGGCCGTACGTTCCGGCCTCCAGGTAGCGATAGTCAACGGCGGAGGAAACATCTTCCGCGGCCTGCAGGGAGTCGGCAAGGGCTTCGACAGGGTGAACGGAGACAAGATGGGAATGCTCGCGACCGTGATCAATTCGCTCGGCCTCGCAATGGCCATCCGCTCGCAAGGCATAAACGCTGAAGTGTTCACAGCGACTCCGATGGAGCCTGTTGCCAGATATTATGTCCGCGAAAACGCGGTCAAAGTGCTTGAAGAAGGCGGCGTGGCCCTCATCGCGGGCGGCACCGGCAATCCGTTCTTCACCACAGACTCGGGAGCAGCCCTGCGCGCGCTCGAGATCAACGCCGACGCCCTCCTGAAAGGCACCCGCGTCGACGGAATCTATACTGCCGACCCGGAGAAGGACCCGACAGCCGTGAAATATGACGAACTGACCTTCGACAAGGCCCTGTCCGACCATCTGAAAGTGATGGATGCGACGGCATTCGCTCTCTGCGAGCAGGGGAACATGCCGATCATCGTGTTCGACATGAACGAGCCGGGCAACCTCACCCGCATCCTCAACGGAGAAAAAGTAGGCACACTCGTACACGTATAATCCAAACATCATCTATACCATGTTGACAGACAGAGCAAAAGAAATCATCAGCACGGCAGAAGCCAAGATGAACGACGCGGTCAATTTCCTCGAGTCCGACCTCAAGAACTACAGAGTAGGAAAAGCCAACCCGTCCATATTCAACCCTGTGACCGTAGATTATTACGGCACACCTACCCCTATCCCTCAGATCGCATCAGTGACCACTCCTGACGCAAGGACGCTCATGATCCAGCCTTGGGAGAGAAGCATGATCTCCAAGATCGAGAAGGCCATCATCGACAACAATCTCGGTTTCACACCGCAGAACAACGGCGAGACCATCCGCTGCACCGTACCTCCTCTCACAGAGGAAAGAAGAAAGGAACTCATCAAGAAGGCCAAGGCCGCCGGTGAGAACTCCAAGGTAGTGGTCAGGAACTCCAGGAGAGACGCCGTTGACGCACTGAAGAAGGCACAGAAGAACGACGGCCTTTCCGAGGACGTCGAGAAGGAAGCGGAGGACGAAGTTCAGAAGCTTACCGACAAGAACATCAAGAACATCGACGCGATCGTCAGCGCGAAAGAGAAGGAAATCCTTACCGTCTGATCGCAGAGAAGAATACTTCGGAGAAAGTCTCCTGTTCCTTTTCGGTCAGGAAACCGACTTCGATCGGAATCTGGAAAAGCCGTTTTCTCAAAGAAGACGGCATTTTTTTGCATGCAATGACCCTCTGGGCATCTTTCTCCGTCGTGCACAACGCGGCCGTCGCCCATTTCCCGGCGGCCGTGGTGATCTTGCGGATATCCCCGTCGGAGAATGCATGATGGTCAGAGAACCGGAATGCATCGACAATCTTGTAAGTATCGCACAGATAAGTGCGCAGAGGCAGATCCCTGGCTATCCCGGTGAAGAGGATCATCCTCTTGGAATAGACATAGCGCGGATCGCATTCCTCATAGATAGGCGCAGGAGGACAGTAGCTTATGCTTGAGAAGAACACGTACTGTCTCTTGCCTTCCGAAGACACTCCGCTGCAGGTCGAGCATGCGAAATCCCGGACACCGCACGAACTGGCCCACACGGTCTTGTCCCAATCGTTCAGATACTGCGGACACTTGGTGATGATGATGATGTCGGCGTCTTTCATGTGCTCCGGAAGGTCGCGCAGGCTGCCGAAAGGCAGAAGCTTGTCTTTGGAGACAGGTCTGTTGAAGTCGACCAGGACTATGTTAAGGGTCGCCTTGAGCTTGCGGTACTGGAATCCGTCATCCAGAAGTATGAGGTCCGCCGCCGGAAAGTCCTTGTCCAGGCACTTGCGGCTGTTGCGCGAGGTCCTCAGCTTCTCCGGATGGCACAGGTAGTTGCAGCCGCGCACACGGTTCTTGTCCAGGGCGACTGTCACCCCGGGGAATTTCTTCTTGATCTGGACAGGCTCGTCGCCGTAGAATGTGGCGTTCTTGCGGCAGGTCACCTGCTGGAAGCCCTTGCTCTTGCGTTTGTACCCGCGGGAAAGCACCGCCAGGTTCTTGTCCTGCCACTCCTCGTTGCCGAGAAGCATCCTGAGGATCATCTCCGTATGAGGGGTCTTGCCCGTACCGCCCACAGTGATGTTGCCGATGCTGACCACCGGCACCTCAGCCTCCTTTCTCTTGCAAAGGAAGTCATTGTCATACATTGCGTTACGCAGCTTGAGCGTAAGGTAGTAAGGAAACAGCAGAACCTTGTCTATCATATCTTCTCAAAAAAAATCACACACCATAGACACTCGCCGAAGTGGTCAGCGGGGCGTCTTTCCAATGTTCGCCGATGTAGTCGAGGACAGACAGGACTTCCTGGGGGTCGGTCGTGGTGACCAGACGCATCCTGGTCTCCTTGAAATCCGGCAGCCCCTTGAAATAGCAGGCCAGATGGCGCCTCATCTCATATACTCCCCTGCTCTCCCCTTTCATCTGAAGCGAAAGCGCGAAATGTTTCTTGGCGAGCGCGACCCTGTCCGTGACGCACATCGGCGGAAGAAGCTCACCTGTCTTGAGGTAATGCTTGATTTCGTCGAATATCCACGGATGGCCGAATGAAGCTCTTCCGACCATCATCCCGTCCACACCGTAGCGGTCGAAGTACTCGGCCGCCTTCTGCGGAGAGTTTATGTCCCCGTTGCCGATGATCGGGATGTGCATGCGCGGATTGTCCTTGATCTTGCCGATGAGGGTCCAGTCCGCCTCCCCCTTGTACATCTGGCAGCGGGTCCTGCCGTGGATGGTCAGCGCCTTGATGCCGCAGTCCTGCAGCCTCTCGGCCAGTTCGACTATGATCTTGGAATTCTCATCCCAGCCCAGCCGCGTCTTCACCGTGACAGGCTTGCGCACCGCTTCGACGACCGCTTTCGTGATCGCCACCATCTTGTCCGGCTCCTTCATCATGCCTGATCCGGCACCTCGTCCCGCAATCTTGCTCACAGGGCAGCCGAAGTTGATGTCGATGATGTCGCACCCATATCCGCCGGCGATCTGGTCCGCATTGTCAGCCATCTTCGCCGCCTCCACAAGGGCGGCAGGATCGTGGCCGTAGATCTGGATGCCGACCGGTGACTCGCAAGCGGAGGTCTTCATCTTGTCAATGGCCTTGACCGCATCACGTATCAGCCCGTCGGACGGCACGAACTCGGTATAGACGACGTCGGCGCCGTACTCCTTGCACACCAGACGGAAGGACGCATCCGTGACGTCCTCCATGGGCGCGAGAAGCACCGGTTTGTCTCCAAGGTCTATTTCGCCAATTTTCATATCAATCTGCAAAATTATAAAACAGCGATAATATTTTGTATATTTGAGCATCTCAGATATCAACACAGTTATGGACAATCTATATCGTTCCAGAGTCGGGCGGCTGCGCCACATCATGAGCATCAAAGGATGGGATGCGGTCATCATCACAGGATCCGACCCGCATTGCAGCGAGTACCCGGCATCCAGGTGGAAACAGGTCGAATGGATCTCGGGCTTCACCGGAGAAGCCGGCGACATCGTGGTCACGGCCGACCACGCAGGACTCTGGACGGACACGAGATATTTCATCCAGGCCAGGGAGCAGCTGGACGGCACCGGCATAGAGCTCCACAAGACCAGGGTGCCGGAGCAGGTGCTGATCCCGGAGTGGCTGGCCGGCCATTTCCGCGACAAGGACGACATCGTGATTGCAGTCGACGGACTGTGCCAGCAGGCATGTGCGATAGACACCATCTCCGACGCGATGACGGCCGCGGGCAGGAGCAACTCCACCGAAATGGAGTACACATTCCGCTTCGTCGATGTGCCGGACATGCTGGACATGCTCTGGAGCGACAGGCCGGCGATACCGGTGACGCCGGTCAGCATAGTGCCTGAACAGACCGCCGGAGAGAGCCGCACCGACCGCATCGCAATGCTGCGCAGGGAGGCCATGGAGCGCGGCTGCGACTCCATCCTCATCTCGGCGCTGGACGAGATCGCCTGGACGCTGAACGTGCGCGGCTCGGACATCGAATACAACCCCATGGTCATCTCGTATCTTCTGATCACGGCCGACAGCGTGAAATGGTTCGTGAGGAAGAACCAGTTCGCGGACGACGATCCTGAGACGCTGGATTCGTTCATCGCCCTGGAATCGGACGACATCGAGATACTGCCGTACGACGAAGCGCAGCTCACACTCAGCAACTGTCTGTGCGACGGCAGCGCCCGCTGCCTGTACGTCGACCCGTCATCGCTGAACTGGAGTCTCTACAAGCTGGTCAGGGAAAGCGGCACCATCCACGAAGGGCCATCGCTCGTGCAGCTGCCGAAAGCAGTCAAGAACCAGGCCGAAATCGCCGGGATGAAACGCGCGCACCTGCAGGACGGCATAGCGATGGAGAAGTTCCTCTACTGGCTTGAGAAGACCGTCAATGCGGACAAGATCATCACCGAATGGCAGGCAGCCACCAAGCTCGGAGCGCTCAGGGCCGCGAACCCGGACTACATTGGCGACAGTTTCGAAACCATTTCGGCAGTCGGCAAAGGAGCCGCGCTGCCGCACTACATCACCCCGCGCACCAACGCTCCTGAAATCGAAGCGCACGGCCTGTACCTCTGCGATTCCGGCGGGCAGTACAGCTGCGGCACGACCGACATCACCAGGACCGTGCCTCTCGGCCCATGCACCGCACTCGAGCAGGAAGACTACACCCTGGTGCTCAAAGGGCACATCGACCTGGCCAAGGCGGTATTCCCGGAAGGGACGGCCGGATGCCAGCTGGACGTGCTGGCACGCAATCCGCTCTGGCAGTGCAAGAGGAACTTCGGACACGGCACCGGGCACGGCGTCGGCTTCTACCTCGGAGTCCACGAGGGGCCCCAGGACATACGGCAGAACTTCAACAAGCAGCCGATCCTGCCGGGCATGATCACTTCCGACGAGCCTGGCATCTACCGCGAAGGGATGCACGGAGTGCGTCACGAAAACCTCATACTATGCGTCGAGGCAGGCAGGAATGATTTCGGCAGCTGGCTCAAGTTCGAGCCTCTGACCTTGTGCCACTTCGACACTTCGATCCTCAGGACAGAGCTGCTGTCCGATGACGAGATCGCCTGGCTGAACGACTATAATGCGAGCGTATTCCGCACCCTCTCCCCTATGCTGCCGGCCGAAGTCAAGGACTGGCTCAGGGAGAAGACCGCACCGATATCAAGAAACTAACTAGTGCATATGAAATACTTTATCCACTCATTCATCGCAGCTGCGGCGCTTTTCGCAGCGGTCGCCTGCTCGCACGACGCGGCCAGGACCGAGCATGTCATCCTCATCGGACTCGACGGCATGAGTTCGGCAGATTTCGACAGATCCGAGATGCCGGTGGTCGCTTCGCTCATGGACGAAGGCTGCTGGACTCTCGCCAAGCGCAGCACGTTCCAGACTTCCAGCGCCATCAACTGGGCATCGATGTTCATGGGAGCCGGCACGGAACTCCACGGCTATACCACCTGGGGATCCAAGACCCCGGAACTACCGTCCAGAGTCGTCAACGAGCACGGCATTTTCCCGACCATCAACTCGATCCTCAAAGAGCAGAAGCCTGAGAGCGAAATCGGCTGCATCTACGAATGGAAGACCATACGGTATCTGGTGGACTCCCTGGCAATCGACTATTGCGAGCCAGTCGAGGAATACTCGGAGCATCCCGAAAGGATCACCGACATGGCGGTGGACTATATCAAGGCGAAGAAGCCGACTCTGCTGTCGGTCGTCATCGACCAGCCGGACCATGTCGGCCACTCTGTCGGCTGGGGCACGGAAGAATACCATCAGACCGTGGCCTGGTATGACGGCGAGATCGGCCGAATACTGCAGGCTGCCAAGGATGCAGGCATCTGGGACAAGACCACATTCATCGTCACGGCCGACCACGGAGGTCAGGGTCACGGCCATGGGGGCATCAAGCCGGAGGAGTACGAGACCCCGTTCATCATCTGCGGCAAGGGGATACGCAAGGGCGGAGAATTCAGCGAAAGCATGATGCAGTTCGACGTTGCATCGACCATCGCCGCGTTGCTAGGCGTCGAGCAGCCCCAGGTCTGGACCGGACGCCCTATGGTCCAGTGCTTCGACTGACGGCTTTATTTTTTCGAAATGATGATGGCGCCATCCTCGACGATCACGCTCAGGTGGTAGATGCGGGACAGGACATCGAGAGATTCGGTCATGTTCGCAGTCAGAAGGTGACCGGTAAAATAGCATCCATCCGGCAGCGACTTTATTACCACTGTCGTGTGGTACAGTTCACTCAACTCGCGGATAACGTCTTCGAGGGAAGTATTGATGAAGCTGACAGATGTGTTCGCAAATGCTTTCTCTCCTTTTTGAACCGCCTCCGTCACCATGATCGTATTCGTCGTGAAATCAAGGGAGGCTTTCTGCCCGGCATTCAGTTCGACCTGGCTTTCGCCGGAAAGAGTTTTCATAGAGACCGAGCCCTCGTCCAGAACGAGTTCGATCTGCCGCTTCTCCATATTGGACAGAAACAGGAACCTGGTCCCCGTGACTGTCACTTCCACGGCCTCGGACCCGATTATGAACGGCTTCTCCGGGCATTTCGCCACATCGAAATACCCTTCTCCATCAAACTCTATCTGCCTCTTCTTCAGATTGAATAGCGATCCGACATAGGTTATCGACGATTCTTCATTAAGTTTCACGACGGTCCCGTCAGGAAGAGTCACATTCGCCTTCTCGCCGGAATCGGTACATATGAGTATCTCATTGCTGTCCGTCGCACGCTTCTCCTTCGAAAGGAAGAACAGCGAGGCTGACAGGGCGATGATGGCCAGGCAGGCAGCCGCAGAAACGATTGTGGACAGTTTGATGGCGGGACGTCTGATCCTTCCCGTCGCGCGGTCGACCAGAACCTTGGTCCTTCTAAGCCCGGCATCGCACTTGACGATCTTGAACCCGCCGTCAAGCCAGGCATCAGCCATCCTGGACTCCTTCGAGGAGTCAGCCTCCAGGATTTCCTGCCTTTTCAACTCTTCCAACTCTTTCGGGGAAATGGTATCATCAAGATATTTTTTCTCAAGTGCATTCATAACGACAGGTATAATATGAAAAACAATGACAGGAGGTCATGTACCAACGGGGCAAGTTCGAGCCTCAACCTTCTCAGCCCAAGCGAAAGCTGGTTCTTGACTGTCTGCTCGCTCAAGTGGAGCGTTACCGCTATCTCTTTGTTTGTGAGTCCATCGAATCTGGACATGGATATGACTCTCTGTTGCGTCGGCGGCAGACGACGCATCTTCTGCTTGACCAATCTGACAAACTCGACATACGTCAGATTGGAGTCCGGAAGCGAGATGTCGCCCGAATGGGAATATTCGACGAACTCGGCAAACAACGGCGAATGCAACCTCCTCTTGTACGAATCGATGATGTTGTGTTTGGCTATCGTGAATATCAAAGGCTTTATGGTATCGACATCCTTCAGGACCTCCCGTATGGTCCACAGTCTGATGAATGTGTCCTGAACTATGTTGAGGGATTCTTCTTCCGATTTCGAGAAGCCCAGACAAAAGGAGTACAGATACTCTGAGTATAGTTCATACAACTGGTCGAAAGCCTCATAAGACCCTCGTTTCAAAGCCTGTATCAATTCCTTTTCCGTCATTCCGGGCAAAGATAAACAGAAAATACCAAAAATAATTCGGTACTTTTTCAGACGGGTTCAGTATTAATTTGCACTAACAACTATTACATCAAACACAGTATTCACTATGAAAAGACTACAGTATTGTATTCTGACCGCTGTGCTGGCCTTGATATGCTTCACAAGCGCATCTGCCCAGCAGCATCGTGTCTCCCTGCAGTTGAAGAACGTCAGCCTTGCTGAGTTTTTCAAGGCAGTCGAGAAACAAACTGACTACATGTTCTCCTATGACGAGAACTCCGTTAGTAAAGCAAAGGACATCACCGTGTCCGGAAAAGACCAGCCCCTTTCCGAAATCCTCCCGGGAATTCTCGCCAAGAAAGGTCTCTCTTATCAGATGGTTTCCAATAAATCTATCGTGATCCTGAAGGAAAACGAAAAGGTCGCCGAGCCTGCAAGATCAAAATTCGTTTCGGGAAAGGTTGTAGACTCCAAAGGTGACGCCGTAATCGGCGCCAGCATAATGGAAAAAGGCACATCCAACGGCGTCGTCACCGACATCAACGGTGATTTCAGCCTGAACGTTTCATCACAGAAAGAGACTCTGGTCGTTTCATCAATCGGCTACGTTACCGAAGAACTCACAAACTACGGAAAGGGCATGACCATCATCCTGAAAGATGACGTCCTCGCTCTTGAGGGAGTTGTCGTGACTGCCATGGGAATTGTCCGCAACACCCGCGAGCTGTCATATTCGACGCAGTCATTCAGAGGAGAAGACCTCACAAAGGCCAGGAGCAATTCTGGAAACGTCCTTGACGAATTGAAAGGAAAAATCGCCGGAGCGGACATCAGTACCAACGGAATGGTCGGTGGAGCTTCCAAGATTGTCCTTCGAGGAACCAAGAGCATCAAGGGTGGCCAGAATGCTCTCGTTGTAGTGGATGGCGTTCCATTCCTCGATCCTGTCAACAACCAGGTATCACACAAGGGCTACGGCTTTGCCGGCACAGATGGTATGCTGGACATCAATCCTGACGACATCCAGTCCATCGACATCATGAAAGGACCTGCAGCTGCTGCCCTCTACGGCAGCGAAGGTGCGAACGGAGCTATCATCATCACCACAAAGAAAGGTCGTGTAGGTTCCTCCCAGGTAACTTATTCTGGCAGTTTCTCTGCCGAAGTCCCTATGTTCCTCATGGAGATGCAGAACGAATTCGGCCGTGGAAACGGTGGTGTCACCGGCACTGACGTGCAGGAGAGCTGGGGCGCCGCTACCGGCAAATGTGTCCCTGACAACTGGAAGAATGTTTATGAAACCGGATACAATGCCTCCAACGCAATAGGTTTCCAGGGTGGAAATGACAAGGTTCAGGGCATATTCTCATACACCAACAACCAGATCCACGGTAACACTTACAACAACAAGCTCGACAAGCACACGTTCAATCTCCGTGTCAGCGCCAATCCGGTGAAGAGGCTTCATACTGACGCGAAGGTCACATTCACAAAACATCACCTTGCCAATTCGAAACCTATCGGTGACACAGGTCTCGGTGTATCGGCCCTCATCATGCCTCGTGACCTCTCCATCGACGAATTGAACAACTATGGTCCGATAGATGAAGGCACCGGAATGCCTGTACGCAACTATTGGGCACCTTCTTCAGTATACGACAGCCCTATGTGGCTTGCACATTACTGCAATCGCAACGAAGACCGCACCCGTCTGATCATGAACGCCTCGATCAAATATGACATCACATCATGGCTGAACATCCAGGGACGCTACGGATATGACATGTACAGGGATTTCATCGAGGACATCTACTATGACGGCACACGTGTAGGACCTCAGACAGCTGGAGGAAATTATTCGATCAAATCTCCGTTCTTCGCCCGTGATGTGTTCGACGTCCTCCTCAGCGGGGACAACAAATTCGGAGATTTCACCCTCACCTACAACCTTGGAGCAAGCAAACGCCATGACCATGACGAATCATCCAGCTACTCGACCGGAGGCCTGACCAGACCTAACATTTTCGAAATCGAGAACGCTGTCAGCAAGGGCGGTAGTTATTCTCATGGAGACGAAGAACTGCAATCAGTATATGCAACCGCCCAGATCGGATGGCGTGACGCGTTGTATTTCGATGCCACGGCAAGAAATGACTGGTCTTCGACACTCCCTGCACCATACTCTTATTTCTATCCTTCATTCGGTCTGACAGCAATCCTCAGTGAGCTTCTCCCTATGCCGGAATGGATCGACTTCGCAAAATTGAGAAACGCTTATTCAGACGTCGGCAGCAGTGCTGATCGCTATATGCTGGCGGAAATTTATACTCCGAACGCGAAGTACGGTTATGTGACACCTGACAGCGTAAAGAAAATCACTGATCTCAAGCCGGAGCACACCCACTCATGGGAAATCGGAGCTGAATTTCAGTTCATCAACAGACGCCTGGGATTCGACTTCACATATTATCAGTCCAACACAACCAACCAGCTTGTATATGTAGGAGTACCTACAGAAACCGGATACAAGCAGGCATATGTCAATTGCGGACTTATCGAAAACAAGGGTTTCGAGCTTTCTCTCAACGCAACTCCTGTCCTTACTCCTGATTTCTCATGGGTCACGACAGTCAACTTCGGGCACAACGAGAACACCCTCGTAGAGCTATACAAGGACATGACAGAGTACCAGATCGGAGGTGACGAAGATATCGCTTCAACCTGGGCCGAAGTCGGCAAGGACCTTGGACGTATCCGCGCAAAAACATGGAAGCAGGATGACCAGGGCAGATATATCGTGGATGCCAACGGGCTTCCTGTCATCACCAGCACCTCACAGGACATCGGTGGAAGCACACCGAAATGCAACTGGGGCTGGCACAACACCTTCCATTACAAGCAGTTCTCCCTCGACCTCCAGATCGACGGCAGAATCGGTGGCACCATCATTTCATCTTCCGATGCATACGGTGCTTACTATGGTGTCACAGCAAACACTCTCCCTTATAGAACAGACAGCTGGGTTCTCGAAGGGACCGTCCATGAGGATGGAACTCCGAACACTACCGCGATCACTTCCGAAGCTTTCTGGAAGGCAGTTGCCCAGGCTCGTCAGGCAGCAGGCGGTTTCTTCGCCTTCGACGCCACAACTGCCAGGCTCCGCAGCCTCTCGCTTTCTTATGATTTCAATCTCGGAAAAGACAACTTCGTGAAAATGGCAAGAATCGCTGTCACCGGAAGGAACCTCCTGATGCTCTATCGTGGCAAGAACAAGCTCAGCATCCCTGGACTGGAAGACAGGAAGATCCCAGTCGATCCAGAGTCATTCAGCGGCATCGGTTCATACCAGGGTGTAGAAACCGGTCTGACTCCTGCGACACGCTCATTCGGCGTCAGCGTTAATTTGACATTCTAATTGAAGAACACCATGAAAAAGATAATCATTTCAACCTTTATCGGCCTCGCCGTTCTGCTCGGCTCCAACAGCTGCACTAAAGATTTTGCAGAAATGAATACTGATCCGGTTGCGTTCAACACGCTCAATCAGGATCAGTACGCCGGACTGTACCTCAATGCTGAGAGATACATCTACACATCTTATCAGTACCAGTTGTTTGCCGGTCTCCACACAGACCTTTTCGCACAGTTTTATGCAAATTGCGTGACGACATTCAATACAGACAGATACAATTTCAACACGAGCTACGTATGGAACCCGTTCAACGCCGTCCTGGTGCTCGGCAACCCGTCACTCAAGAACATCATGAGGGACTTTGAGGCTGACACTCCGGAATATGCCCTGGCCCAGCTGATGTATGTATATGGAATGCACCATCTTGTCGACTTCGTCGGCACCGTACCATACACCGGACAAGGAGAAGGCAAGGTCGTGGACTGGCAGGACTGCAAGACAGTTTATCATCTGATGATCGAAGACCTGGACCATGTAATAGACGTCCTCAAGTCAGCGGACAAGACCATGTTCGCCAAGACTGACAAGATCTATAACGGCGATCTCAAGAAATTCTGCAAATTCGCAGCCTCCATGAAGCTCCGCCTCGGCATGCGCCTCGTCAATGTCGAACCTGAATTCGCCAAGACGACCTGCGAATCGGCATATGCTGCAGGAGTTCTCGTCAACGACGACGACAGCGCTCTTTACACAACAATCGTCGGCGGTGCCGACAAGAACGGTGGCAATGTCATCGGCAGGAATGCCGGTTGGAACGAGTTCTGCATGAGCGCGACCATGCTCTCCTACCTCAAGGGCTACAACGACCCACGTCTTTCAGTCTATTTCCAGCCAGCAGTCATGACCGGTCAATATGCCGGTATCAGAAACGGCCTGTCCGTTCTTGAACTGACCGAAAACGACCAGAACAAAGGCCCTTACAATTCCAACGTAGGTGAAACCTGGATTACATACAACGAGCCATTCAGCACTACGGCTTATACCGAGCACCAGGATGCCAAGTTTGTCATCATGCCTGTCTCCGAGGTATATTTCCTCAGGGCTGAAGGTGCATTACGCGGATGGAACATGGGTGGAACAGCAAAGGAGCTCTACAACGAAGGTATCAGAAAGAGCATGGCTCAGTGGAAAGTCTCAACTGCCGCTGCTGAAACATATCTCAACGGCACGACCGATCCTGCCGCTCCTGGAGATTTCATGAATTCTCCTGCCGTCACCACCAACATGCCGGTCAAATTCAATGATGGAGGAAGCCTGGAGTACAAACTTCAGCAGATCATCACCCAGAAGTGGCTTTGTCTCTATGGCGGAGCGTCTCCTGAAGCGTGGGCTGAGTTCAGGCGCACCGGCTACCCTACGCTCTATCCAGTCGTTCACTCAGACAATCCTGACCTCCCTGCAGGAACCTTCATCCAGAGGGAAAGGATTCCTCTGAAGATCCACGACACCAACCTCGAAGGCTACGAACAGGCCATCCAGATGATTGGTGGCAAGGACAGCGAGGCCGTCAAACTTTACTGGGCGAAATAGGGACTCCTGATTAAAAACAATAGAGAGGATGACACCGGAAGTCCGTATGGGACTGAAAGGTCATCCTCTCTTTTTTGCGATTACCCCTATTATTTGGTACATTCACAAAAAAAGGAGACATGAAAAGAATCACTGTATTAGTTTCGCTTGCATTTCTGATGCTCGGATGAGCGCGGCATGTACTGCGAAAGCCCTGAAAGCAGGTCCTTTACGGACTACAAGCTATATCAGGCGGCGGATGATGTCATCCGACACGAAGAAATGATTCTCAGGGATGCGCAGGCGGCCATCTGAACTTCGGACCAACGCTCCTTCATCCAGAAGATCCTTGATCTCGGAGGCGCTGCTGTGCGTTTCCAGATATTCTCCGCTTATGCCTTCCGAAGTCCTCAGAGCCAGCATGACCGTCTCGGTGACGGCTTCTTCTTCGGACAGGGACTCATGCTCCGGGGCATAGTCCGTCAAGCTCTGGCTGTTCCAGTTGCGCCGCAACCCGTCGAAGGAATGCGCTCCGGGGCCGAGGCCGACATACGGCACCCGGCGCCAATACGCGCTGTTGTGGACCGCCTCATATCCTGACAGGGCGAAATTTGAGATTTCATAATGCTCATAACCGGCCTCGGACAGCCGGCGGCAAAGGATGTCATATTGGCGGCGGCAATGTTCCTCGGCCGCAGGCTCATATCTCCCGTCGGCCACCATTCCAGCCAGGGCGCTGCCTTCCTCGATGCTCAGCTGATATGCGGAAACATGCTCCGGGTGAAGGTCCAGAGCCTTGCTGATGGTGTCTTCCCAGACTGCGTCGTCCAGATGCGAGATGCCGGAGATCAGGTCGATGCTGATGTTCGCAAAAGCCGCCTGTCTCAGCACTCCGAATGCAGAAACGGCCTTGGCGGCGTTATGACGGCGGTTCATCCAGCGGAGCATGCCGTCATCGAACGACTGTACTCCCATGCTGACCCTGTTCACGCCCATCGAGGCAAGATCGCGGGCCAGGGCCGGCGTCACATCTTCGGGATTAACCTCTACCGTGAACTCGTCGAACTCTGTCCATCCGGTCACCTGCTTCAGATGGCCGACCATTTCCGCAAGCAGTCCGGGTGCAAGCACGGAAGGCGTTCCTCCACCCACGTACAGTGTCCTGGGCTCAGCAGCCGCCAGGATTTCGTCAGAACGGCGGTCGATTTCCTCGATGACGCGGTCCACAAAAAGTTTCTGCACCTCGGCGGACTTCCGCTCCGGACAGATCTCGGAATAGAAGTCGCAATAGGTGCAGAAACTCTTGCAGAAAGGTATGTGCAGGTAAACCATTACCTGAGGAGGACCTCAGCGGTGCCGAGCATGCTCTGCTGAGTGTATGCCTCGACGGTATAGATACCCTTCGTGTATGTAGGGATGTCGTTGAGATAGATGCTCATCTCGACTTCCTTGCCTTCATAGTCGACCTCACGCGATGCGGAAGCCTTCATTGCCGTACCCTGGTAGTTGAATGACACAGGGGTGGAGTTCACGAGGAGGATTCCCTCCGGATCCTTGACTCTGATATAGACCTTTACCGGGCCCTTCGGAGCAAGGTCGTTCTCGACGAGGCTGAGCGTGGTCAGCATCCTGACGACGCGGCTGCTGCGGTCCGTGACATTGTCGGAGGCATTGTAGGCATCGATCCTGATGCCCCTGGCCTTGATGACGGAACCGGCGGCCACCTGGCCTGTGAGGTCCTCGACCTGCTGGCTGAGTTCCTTGTTCGCCTTCTTGGACTCCGCGGCTTCCCTCCTTGCTGCAGCAGCATCGGCTGTCAGCTTGTGGTTGAGGGTGTTCAGGGAGTCGATCTGGGTGATATAGTTGCGCATGATGCTTCTGAGGGTGCCGAGTTCCTTCTCATACTGGCGCATCTGGGCTCTGTTGGTAGCTTCGGTCTTCTTGATGCGTTCCACGAGCTGGGCGACTTCCTCGCGGGATGAATCCAGCTGGGTGTTGATGGTCTCGTAGTCGGATGACAGGCTGTCGTAGTCGCTCTGGAGGGAGACGATCTGTTCGGTGAGGTCCTGTTTCTCTACCTCGAGTTCCTTCACGAGGGAGCTCTTCTGGATCCAGATATATGCGAGAGCGGCGGCCAGGATGGCTGCTACGGCTATCAGCAGATACATGACCTTGCGCAGGTCTGTGTTCCTTTCTTTTCTTTCCCTCTCTTCGCGGTCGAGGCGCTCGAGCGGATCTTCTTTGATTGGCATATTAGTATTGTTTTGATTACCGGTGCGAAAATAGTAAAATTCGTCGTGAATATGAAAAATTCTTATCTTTGCCTTTCGACAGGCAAAAACATGAACGCAATATGAAATATCTGGTCAGAGTCATCAAGTACTTTATCTACATCTGCATCATCATGACCTTGATAATGGGAGCATTGATGCTCAGCGGAGTGGTCAGCAGCGACATCGACGCGCTTTTCCGCAACGGCTACGACTCGCTCTGGCAGATAGCCCTGATGTTTCTTGCCGTTTCCGCCCTGTATCCTAAATTCGGATTCAGCAAAAGAGGCGCCATCATCCCGGGGACCTATGATGAAATCCGCCCGGGCCTGATGGACTACATGACTTCACACGGCTATGTGCTCGAGAGCGAGGATGGCGAAAACCTGACATTCAGGCGCAGATCCCCGATACACCGCCTCACCCGCATGCTCGAGGACAGGCTGACATTCACCAGGGAACTCCCCGGCTTCTACATCGAAGGACTCACGAAAGATGTGATCAAGATCGTCGGCGGACTGGAGTACAAGTTCAGACAGGGCGAAGAATAGCTCAACCCTCCCGTACGACCATCTCGCACGCCTTGCAGTCGAACTCCAGGGCGAAACGCCTGCCGTTGTTCAGCAAGAAAAGCTTCCCGGCCTTGCCGCCATCCTTCAGGCACATCCCCAGCTCATGCCGGATGCAGTATTTCGTCCGCATCAGTTCGGCATCAGGCTGATGCTCCAGCTCGTAGGCACTTCCTGCCACATCCGCACCTGCAGATTCCAGCCGGCGACGAGCCATTCCGTTGGCGACGTTGGCCTTGTAGTCCAGGACCGCCTCCAGCTTCACCGTCTCGGAACGCTTCCCCTCCGCGATCGGACGACGGCCGCATGGCTGCGCGTCGAGGTCCGATGCCAGCAACCTGCGTATGCTGTTCAAGGTCGAGGCGCTCATCAGAGGCAATGCGCCGCCAGGAGTCTCGACCACCACGTCATCGAGATGGAAGATGAAGCCCTCGGCCCGCTTTGAAAGCTGTTCGGACATCATCGCGAGTGCGCGCTCCTTGTTCTCGGCGGTCTCCAGGTCAGTCTTGAAAGTCGACAAGATCTCCCTGCCGTCCTCGCTGCGGACAGTGAAGTCAAGGTTGTACTTGCCGTGTATCTTCATCGTGATGCCGGCCCTGAGCTCCCTCTTGCAGGCATTGCTCTCGATCTCATGCTCGAACCCTGCAGCCAGGTTCCGGAATATCTCCGCGCCCCTGCGCAGACCGGCCACATCCTTGCAGCGGATGACAAGCCCCTTGCATACGTCTCCGCGGAAACCGGTCAGACCGTTCTGGGTCGCGACCGAAAAGCCGTCACCATTGCCCAGCACCAGCCCCTTGTGGTCCGGAATGACAGTTATCTCGACCGTAAACTTGTCCAGCCTGCGTATGTCTCCGATTCGACCGATCTTCTCCCCGACCGACTTAGGCGTGTCCATGGATGACCACCTGCCCCGCTTCCCGTCTATGAAAAGCTCGGTATAGCCCCTGTTGAAGGTCTTGTCCACATCCGGGACGAAACTCCTGCCCACGACGCCGAACGATGCCCTGCAATACTCCTCGGGATGCGCGGCGACGAGCTCGTCGAGAGCCATGGAATACTGCCGCACCACGTTGCGGACATACGACTCGTTCTTGAGGCGTCCCTCGATCTTGAAGGAGCAGACGCCGGCCGATGCCAGGTCTGACAGGCGGTCGAGGAGCTTGTAGTCCTTGAGCGAAAGCAGCGCCTTGTTGCGGACCAGCACCTTGCCGCTCCCGTCGACCAGGTCATACATAGACCGGCATGCCTGGATGCATTCGCCACGGTTGGCACTCCTTCCCGCGATCTTTTCGGAAAGGTAGCAGTTGCCGCTGTAGCATACGCACAATGCTCCATGAACGAAGAACTCCAGCTCACAGGCACAGCTGCCGCCGATTTCGCGGATGCGGTCGAGCGTCATCTCGCGCTCCAGCACCAGCCGCGCAAATCCGAGCGACTCCAGGAACCGCGCCTTCCCGGCGTCCCGGATGGCGCACTGGGTCGAGGCATGGAGCGGAATCGTGATATCCTCCCAGCATGTCAGAGCCAGGTCCTGCACGATGAATGCATCCACTCCGGCTTCCTGGGCATCAAGCATCATCCGATGCACCTCATCAAGCTCATTGTCATATATTATAGTATTGACAGTCAAGTAGATGCGCGCACCGAAACGATGGGCGTACGAGCATAGCTCCCGTATATCCGCGATACTGTTGCCGGCAGCCTTGCGCGCACCGAAACCGGGGCCCGCAATATATACGGCATCGGCACCGCAGTCAATTGCCGCGATGCCGATTTCCTTATTCTTCGCCGGAGCGAGAAGTTCCAGATTCTTCATTATTTCAGAGCGTCGAGCTGCTGCTTGGCCTGTGCGCCGAGAGCCGGGTCAGAAACGACCTTGTTGTAGTACTCGACAGCCTTGGCCTTGTTGCCACCCTGCTGATAGAGAGCAGCGACTGTGAAAGCGATGGCGCCTGCATTCTTTGCCTTAGGAGAAAGCTCGAGATACTTCTCGAAGTTGGCGATGGCGTCAGCGTTCTTCTTGAGCTGCTGTGAAGCCTGTCCTGCTACGAGGAATGCCTGAGGGTTCTCAAGAGTCTCGTTTGCAAGATTGGCGTTCTCGATAGCAGAAGCGAAATTCTTGGTCTTGAGGGCATTTGCAGCAAGCTTGAGGTAGAGGTTGCTGATCTGCTTGTTGGCTGTCTCAGCCTGACCGTTCTCAGCGGCTGTCTTGAACGCAGCTACAGCTTCATCGACCTTGCCTGTGCCGGCATATGCTGAACCGAGGCGGAGAGCTGCCATACCGTTGGCAGGATCAAGCTCCATCACCTTCTTGTATGCGTCGATGGCGCCTGCGAAATTCTTTGCGGTAAGGAGGTCACCAGCCTTTGACATATAAGCCTTCGGCATGAGTGAAGCCGCTTCGTCAGCAATATCATCAACAGAGAATTCCTTTGCCTTTGCTGCTACGTCTGCAAGCTTGGTGATAGCTGTGTCATATTCACCGTTCTTGAGGCAATCCTTTGCGAGAGACATCATGATGTTAGGGATGATGCCCTTGCACTGTCCAACGAGTTCTGCACCTTCGTCGCCACACTCGAGAGCCATCTTGAGGGCCTCTTCGAAGCCTGTGAGGGCAAGAGCTTTGTCACCTGACTGAAGTGTTTCATTTGCAAGCTGGGCGGTTTCAGTAGCCTTGGCCATATCCTGTGCTGACATCAAACCAGCGGAAAGGACAACTGCTGCGATGGTAAGTAAGATTTTCTTCATTTTAGTATGATTTTTGTTTATTGTCATTGTGCCGTGGAGGGCAAATGTAGTAATTTTGTCTTACTTTTGTACAATAATGTTGCCAAAACTATGAAGCTCCATATAAAATCCTCGTTTTTTTCAATATTCCTGTTTTTAATGACGGGGGTGCTGTACGCCCAGGATCTTCCGAAACTCGGTGTGGCACCGGAAATCAGCGTAGGGAAACTGCCGAACGGACTGACATATTATCTGGTATCGAACAAGAACGCCTGCGGGCTCACCGATTATGCTCTCGTCCAGAAAGCGTTTTCGGACGTGGACGGCAGCAGGGCCGCCCTTGACAGCCTGGACCGGTTCCAGGGTCAGAAGCCATACAAGTTCCTGGCTTCCAGAGGCGCCGGATACGGCAGCAAAGGATATCTGAGCATTGAGGACGGCTCCACCATCTACCGGTTCTCCAACGTGCCGACCTCAGACGCGGCATCATCCGACACCACGCTGATGATGCTTTTCGAGTTCAGCAAGCTTTGCCCGACCGAGCAGGCCGTCATCATCAGCGGCGACATCGACGTCTCTGCCATCAAGGGCAAGATGAGCATATTCTCGCTGATGGTCACCAAGCGCGACGCACTTCCGGCTCAGCCGGAATATGTATGGGATCCCAAGGATGATGTGCGCGTCATCACGACATCGAACCACTCTGCCGACGTTTGCTCCATCACTGCGGAATTCGCAACCCCACGCACGACAAAAGCCAACCTCAACACCGTCCAGAGCCATGTTTCATATATGCTTTTCTCCGAACTGGGCATAATTCTGGAGCGCAGGGTCAAGGACGCATTCCGAGAAGCGGAGATCCCGCTGGGAAGCGTGACGACAAGGCGCAGGTCGGCCGCGGACGGGCTCGGTGACGAGGCGTATTCGGTCAGCATCGATGTGCCGACCGGATTCTGCACGGATGCGGTCAAGACGCTTTCCAATGTATTCGCCAACATCGACAAGGCCGGCATTTCCGAGAAGGAATGCTCGGATGTCCACGCGCAGTTCATGACCGCCATCACCAAAGACGCGCCGGTCATCAGTCTCAGCAACGCGGAGTACATCGACAGATGCGCTTCCGCCTACCTCTACGGCACAGACCTGGCCGCAATGACCGCCGCGCAGAAATTCCTCAGTTCCAAGGCATTGCCATCCAGCCAGCAAGCCGAACTGCTGAACACGTTCGCCAGCGCAATGTTCGACGACAACGAGAATCTGACCCTTAGCATCGACACTCCTGCAAAAGAGATGTCCGGAGAGGAGGCCCTCGCTGCATGGGAATGGGCGTGGACCGGCAGTCAGGAGCGCAGACCATACAGGATCCATCAGGGCGACACGCTTTCTTTCAACATACCTTCGGACAAGACCAAGCTCAAACTGAATGCGGCCGAGCCCGTGTCCGGCGGATCAATGTGGACTTTCGCCAACGGGATGAAGGTCGTATACAAGAAGATGGCGACACCGGGGCAATTCTCTTTCGCCTTCCTGCTGCGCGGAGGCTATGCTTCGATCCCGGACCTGGAAAACGGAGAAGGGGCATTCGCTTCGGACGTGCTCGACTTCTATGACGTCTGCGGCATGTCTTGCAGGGATTTCGGCAAAATGCTGGATGCCAACGGCATATCATTGGACAAACAGATCACGATATCGGACTTGAGGGTGACCGGCACGGCGCCGTCGTCCAAATTGTCCCTCCTGCTGAAGTCGATGTACGCATTCAGCAAGGACAGGAGCTTCAACGCGGATGAATACGGGTATTACACACGCTGCGAAGCGCTCAGGCTCGAGAAAGACATGATGCACGGCCGGGGGCTGATCGCTTCCATCGACAGCATCATCCGGCCGGGGTTCGCATTCACTCCGTTCAAGGAGGCATCCAATCTCAGGCCCGGCCTTCCGGCCAAGGTGGAGACATATCTGACCAGGCAGTTCGCCAAAATGGACGACGGGATCATCGTGATGGCGGGAGATCTGGAGGCGGGGGAACTCCAGAAGATCTTCTCCAAGTATCTGGGAGCGCTGACCACCAGCAAGCAGTTGTCACCGCGGCCACAGGCGCAATATGATCTCAGTTCCGGTTGGACCACATACAGCCGCCAGGCGTACCACGCCCAGGATGCCAGCGTCAACGTGGCGATGTCGGCGTTGATTCCTGTGACGGCAGAGAGATATTTCGCCTTCAAGCTCGCGCAGATGGTGATGGAGAGAAGACTGTCCACCGCTCTCAGCGGATGCGGCTACCGGGCGGAAATAACGGACGGCTGCGAACTCTTCCCGAAAGAGAGGCTGAGCCTGCTGGTCTCCTGCCATCCTGTCGCAGAGGAAGGTCTGCCGGCAAGCGTGACGCCGGCCGAACCGTATGAAGCACTTGTACAAATACGCAGGGCCGTTGATGAAGCGGTATCCGGAAGTGTGGGTGCAGCTGAGCTGAAAATGCTCAAGGGTCTGCTTCTGCAGCGCACGAAAGCCGAAATGGCGAGGCCGTCAGGCATCATCTCTGCCGTGATGACAAGATACTCGGACGGCAAGGACCTCAGCTCGAAATACGCCGAAGTGATCTCCGCCCTGCCTGCCGGCACTGTCGAAGACGTGCTCGCCGGATTGGGCAACGGGGGCAAAGTTGAATACATCATCACAAAATAGGATATGGGCGATTTCGGAACAATCGTACAGATAGGAGACATACTGGTCTCGGAGGAAGTGATACTTGAATATTTCTCATGCGACTACGAGAAATGTAAGGGTATCTGCTGCGTCGAGGGCGACTGCGGCGCACCGGTGGAGGAAAATGAGATCGAAGAACTGGAGCGCTGCTACGACAGCTACGAGCCGGAAATGAGCGAGGCGGGCAGAAAGGCTGTCGCCGGCAAAGGCTTCTTCGAGCTGGATTTCGAAGGTGACATAGTGACGCCGGTTGTGCCTCAGACCAACGAATGCGCCTATACCCATTTCGACAAGGACGGCAACTGCCTGTGCGCCATCGAAAAATGCTTCTTCGCCGGCAAGTGCTCCTTCCGCAAGCCGCAATCCTGCCGTCTCTACCCTATCAGGGTCACCAAGCTCACCGGCGGTTCCCTGGCGTTCAACCTGCACCGCTGGGACATCTGCAAGGATGCCTTCGAGAAGGGAAAGAGGGAAAATGTCCGCGTCTATCAGTTCCTCCGCGAGCCTCTTACCGAGCTCTATGGAGAAGAGTTCTACAACGACCTCTGCGCGGCTGCGGAATACGTCATCAGCGGATCGCAAAAGTGACGTCCACATCGCCGAAATGCTCCGGAGTTCCGGCATACTTGTCGAAATACCGGCTTGACAAAGTGCCCCGCCACACTATCTCATCCCTCTGGTTGAACGGGATTTCCATGGTCACGCCATAGCTCTTCGACTCTACCTTCACTATGGCCTCGGCCTTCCATGAGGTCCTTGTGCCCCCGTCATCCTCCACAATTAGGAAGGCGAAGCTCTCGAGCTGCTCCGTCCAGTCCGATATCAGCATGGCGTTGAACGGGATGGTCTGACCCACCTGGTTCCTTTTCACCACAATCATGAAATCCGTGATGGTAGGCACGAACAGCCGCATCTCCGCCTCCGTACTGGAGGTGAATCCAGGCACGGAGCCGCATTTGACGAAGAACTCCGACGCACCCCGGAACCACGTATCGAACTGACGCTTCATCTTGAAATCCTTGAGGATCAAGCTTCTGACCTCATCCGAGGATCCTGTCCTCAATGGTCCGGAGCCGTTTTTTGTCCCGACGATTATGGTTCCACCCTTGCCCCACTCCGGATCCTTCCGCCTCAGCTTCTCCAGGGAGGTGTATGCGCTGTCATCGTTGGTGTTGATGATCCAGACAGGCCGCTCACTGGCCATCTGCTCATCGACCAGTATTTCGTTCACGGACATTTCCCCATCCGGAGAAAGTTCCAGTTCATAACCTTCGTTGACCACAGCTTCGGTGCCGGGATCGAAGGATATCACCGGCAGCGTCTTTTCATCCCAACATTCGTAATTTGGCCAGTAAATCTGCATCTCAGAGCGCTCAAGTGCCATCATTACCGCATCTGCATCCATGCCGCCCGTGCCTGCCCTCGTCGCGGAGGAGTTTGACAGATGCTCATGGATGAGGTCCCGCAACGGCTTTGCATATCTGGAGGACCTGGTCTCTCCGACCTCCGATCCAACGCCTGATCCCGGAGAAGCAAAAAGGTCCCTCATCATGTACTCCTCGTCGTATCCATTTGACGATGAAGAATTTACCGCATCGTACACCTCCTGCATCTGCTCCTTCCGGAGAGGAAGTTCAGACAGCAGACGCGCTGTCTGGCCAAGGGTCAGCTCCGGCAGTTCGAGGTCGGGCCGAGGGGACTCATTCCCTCCCTCCTCATCTGCACAGGAAACCGGGACTACCATGGCCAGGCAGGCCATGACGATTAGATAAGAAGTTTTCATAGTTCAAGTTTTCTGCAAAGTGACAACAAAACAGCCGTGTTAGGAAATTTAACACGGCTAATTCTCAAAAAATGTATTTCAGGCAGCTGGAAGGCTATTTCTGAAGTTTGATTATCTTCTTTATCTCACCAATTACAGCCCCTACGATAAGGATAAGGACCACACCGACCAGGATCTTGATCTTTATTCCGGCTTCCTTGCCAGCGAAAAAGGTGCCGTACGCAAAGAAAACACCCAAGGCGATGGATAGCACTACCATCAGCAGATGTGCGGTCAGCTCGACCCATTTAGGAATACGGCAGATCTCCATGGTCATCCACGCATCACCTGCCGGCCATTTCTTCTTCAAGGCTGAGACCAGCAGCCATGTAAGTGCGCCTGTCACAGACCAGCCGATGGCGAAACAAAGAAGCCACCATCCGTAGCCGGAATCGAATCCGGAGGCGATCAGCTCCAGGAATACCCATGATGCAAATATGGCAGCGAAGACCCAGAAAACCTTTCCCGCCTTCGGAAGCAAGTCATATTGCTTTGACTTCTTGGATTTCGCATAGATATAATATCCTTCGCAAAACGCGAAAAGGACAAAAAACACTGCTGAAGCGACGATGTATTCTACCATAGTTATAAACTTTTAAGGTGATATTCCGTTTCGGTGATGGCCGGTAATCCTGCCTGTCAGCGCCGTCAGAGCGAAGGCCATCCGTTCCCGGGGCCTGTGGCCGCCCATGGCCACATGAATGGGAGGGGCCCGCAAGCGTCAGCGTAGCGGGAGGGATGAGCGAAGCGAAGGCTTCCGGGAACGGATAGCCGTAGCTCGACTGACGGCGGCTGACAGTACAAAGATATGACGGAAATATTCATAAACCGATCAGTTTGAAAACAAAAATCTTTCCCTCGAAATCCGCATCAACGGGAGAACGTGACGAAACGCGGACGGTTGGAAAGGTCCTTGGACAGCACCGAGCAGCCGAACCCCTCATCCTCGAACAACTTCCTGGTCTCCGCACCAAGCACATCGTTGATCTCCACTATTCCCTTGCCCCACGGCTTGAGACACTTGCGGGCCCAATGCGCGATGGCACGGTAGAACACAAGAGGATCCTCATCCGGGACGAACAAAGCCAGCCCCGGCTCATGGTCCAGCACATTCGGCCGCATCTCCGCCTTCTGGGACTCAAGCACATACGGCGGATTGGCCAGCAGAAGGTCGAACTCACCGCAATCCAGATCCTGACTTAAATCCAGCAGATCCGCCCTGACGAAAGCCGGAGCCTTCGCCTTGGCCCGCTTCAGTTCCTTGGACAAGTCCTGGCCCAATGCGACCGCAAGAGCCTTTTCGGAAACATCCACTCCGACAACCTGCGCACCAGGGACATTGACAGCCATAGTCCACGCTATGCATCCGGAGCCCGTACACAAGTCGAGAATACGCAACGGACGCGAACCTTCGCCGTAGGCAATGCGAAGCCTCTGCAAAGCCTCGGCCGCATTGCAGGCCTCTCGCACGAGCAGTTCCGTCTCAGGACGGGGAATCAGCACGTCCGGAGTGACCTTGAACCTGAGATCGCAGAAAAAAGCCTCGCCGGTCACGTACTGCACCGGTTCGGCCGACACCAGACGTTCGAGAGCGGCATTCAGGGCCGCTTCCTTGGACGCCGGCACCTCGGTCGCCGGCTCTATGATGTGGGTATAACTCTTGACGCCGAGCAGTGACCCGCACAGCATCAGGACAATGCTGCGGGCTTCATTCTCGGGATAGAGATGCCTCAACGAGGCAGTCGCCTGAGCTATGAACTCCTTGAGCAGCAATACGCTATGAATTTTCAATGATGGTGGTGAGGAACTCTGTCATCTGCAAACCGGCGGTCCTGACCATCTTTGGCACGAGGGAAGCGCTGGTCATCCCAGGAATGGTGTTGGCCTCGAGGAAATACAAGCCGTCCTCCGCTGATATGTAGTCGAACCTGACGACACCTGAACAGCCGAGATGGGCATAAATCCTGGATGTCACATCAGCGACCTCCTTGGCGAGTCCGTCTGGGATTTCGGCCGGACAGACTTCGCGGCTATGGCCGTTGTACTTGGCATCATAGTCGAAATACGCATTCTCGGAGATGATTTCGATGACAGGAAGAGTCTTGACAGACGATCCGTCGAAATACGCAGCGCAGGTAAGTTCGCGGCCGGTGATGCCCTGCTCGAGGATGACGGTAGGACTCTCGGAAAACGCGTAGTTGACCGCCTCCTCGAGCTTGTCCGCCTCAGTGACGCGGGTGATGCCGAAACTTGACCCGCCGCTGGTCGGTTTCACGAAAACGGGAAACTTCAAGTTCTGAGCAACCGAAGCGCACAACGCACGGACATCATCACCCTTGCGGATGAATGCATCAGGAGCACACTTCACATAATCCTCGGTGCGGACATAACTCTTGCAGGCATACTTGTCGAACGCCACGGAAGAAACGAACGCACTGCAGCTGCTGAACGGGATGCCGAGCATCTCGAGATAGCCCTGGAGGTGGCCGGTCTCACCCGGGAAACCGTGCTGAACGATGTAGGCATAGTCGAACTTGACCTTCTCTCCGAACACCTTGACGGAAAAATCGGTCTTGTCGATCTCCGGCCTGGCCTCTTCAGCGAAGGTCACTCTCATCGAATTCTGCTTCCTGAAAGCCACTAGAGACCACTTGCCGAATCTGGCCAAGATCTCGTAAACATCATACTGAGTTTCATCGATTCTGGATGAAACGAACTCTCCGCTCCTGCAGGAGACTTCCCACTCTGAAGAGTCGCTGCCGTAGATGACGGCGATTGCCTTATACTTTCCCATTGTATGGTTAATTACTCGAAATAATAATCCTCCGAATTCTGCTGCTGGGCGACAGCGTCGTCATCGCCGCCGCTGCAGTCAAGACTGAGCTCCATCCCGGCAGGGCAGATGAACCTGTCGGTCGCACTCACTCCGAGCGTCCCGTCCTTGAGCACCTTCTTCATCCAGATACCCCAGATCGGCAACGCCATGTTGGAGCCTCCTCCGAGCGCGAGAGACTGGAAGTGGACCTGACGGTCCTCGCCGCCGACCCAGACGCCGGCCGTGATGGTAGGCGTGTAGCCGATGAACCATCCGTCGGAGTTGTCGTTGGTCGTTCCTGTCTTTCCGGCGATCTGGCCGGTCAAGCCGTAAGCGCCCCTCAGACGCGAACCTGTACCCTGGTTGACGACGCCCTGCATCAGGTTGGCCATCAGGTAGGCGGTCTGCTCGCTGATGGCTTCACGCTTCCTGTTGGTGAATTCGCTGAGCAGGTTGCCCTGGTTGTCCTCGATTCGGGTGACGAAGAGCGGAGTGACATAGACACCCTTGGAAGGGAAGGTGTTGTAGGCCGCGACCATCTCGTATACTGAGATGTCGGCCGCACCGACGCAGAGAGGGTTGACCGGGTCGAGGTAGCTGTATATACCCATCTGACGCATCATCTGGACCATCGCGTCCGGCCCGAACTGCTTCATCAGATATGCGGAGATGTTGTTGGAGCTGTGTGCGAGTCCCCATTTGAGGGTTACTGTCTTGCCTATCCACTCAGCCTTGTCGGTGCTTCGCGGAGTCCAGACGGAGCCGTCGAAATTGATGAAGGACTGAGATACGTTGACGACATTTGTGCAAGGAGAGAGGCCGCCCTGCATCGCGAGGGTATAGAGGAACGGCTTGATGGTCGAGCCGACCTGACGCTTGCCCTGGCGCGCGTTGTCATACTTGAAGTACCTGTAGTTCGGTCCGCCGACATAGGCCTTGACATGGCCCGTTGTAGGCTCGATGGCCATGAATGCCGCCCTGAGTATGCCCTTGTAGTACTTGATGGAGTCGTTCGGCGTCATCGTGGTGTCGATATAGCCCTGCTTGTTCCACGCGAAGACGCGCATGCGCACCGGCTCATCGAAACTCTTCAAGATCTCGGACTCGGAGACGCCATCGTTCTTCATCGACCTGTAACGGTCGCTCCACTTGCGGGCCTGGCGCATCAGCTTGTCGGCCATCTCCTTGTCCACGTCATTCGAGAACGGACGGTTGGCCTTGGTCTTGAGCTCCTTGTCGAAGGCTACCTGCAGGTTCTTGCCAAGATGTTCGGCCACAGCCTCTTCCGCGTACTTCTGCATCTTGTAGTTGATGGTGGTGTATATCTTGAGACCGTCCTTGTCGAGGTTGTACGGCTCTCCGTTGGCCTTCTTGTTCTTGTTGAGCCAGCCGTAGAGCTCGTCGGTCGCCCAGAGAAGCGAATCGGCGGAGAAATCCTCCCTGACTTCATAGTCGGAGCGCTTAGGCTTCTTGGCGTTCATCACGCGCCTGAGCATGTCGCGGAAATACGGTGCGACACCAGAATTGTGGTCCTGAAGCTGGTAGGACAAGGTAATAGGGATGAGGCTGATGGAGTCTCTCTCGGCTTTGGTGAGGTAGCCGGCCTTCTGCATCTGGGAGATGACGAAGTTCCTCCTGCTCAGGGACTTGTCCGGATTGATGACCGGATTGTACCTGGTCGGCTTGTTGACCATGCCGATGAGCAGGGCGCTCTCCTCCACGTTCAGGTCTGCAGGCTTCTTGGCGAAGAAGGTCTCGGAAGCGGCCTTGATGCCATATGCGTTGCTGCCGAAGAATATGGAATTGAGATACATGTACATTATCTCCTCCTTGGTGTACTCGCGCTCGAGCTTGACAGCCGTGATCCACTCCTTGAGCTTGACCCAGACGATGCAGACCTTGTCCCATCCCGGAATCTTGCTGTTGACCTCGCGACGAGGGTAAAGGGTCTTGGCCAGCTGCTGGGTGATCGTACTGCCGCCTCCCTGGCTGCTGTTGTGCATGAGCAAAGTCTTGACCAATACTCTGGCAAGTCCCTTCATGTCGATGCCGGAGTGCTTGTAGAAGCGGGAGTCCTCCGTAGCGACGGCGGCATGCACCAGATTCTCGGAAAGCTCCTCATATGTGACGAAGGTCCTGTTCTCGATATGGAAGGTGGTGAGGGTCTCGCCGCCATCGGCGATGACCTGGGTGGCCAGCTTGCTGTCCGGATTCTCAAGCTCCTCGAAAGAAGGGATCTTGGCGAACATCCAGACTATCAGCAACATAAGCAATATTGCAGCGAACGGTGCCAGGAAAATGATCCAGAACCACTTGGTTATTTTTTTCTTTGTCTCGTCTGTCATCGTAGTCGTCTTGAATTAAGGATCGTGGTGATCAAAAGACAAAATTAACTATTAAATTTTGAAAATTAGCCCGATTGTGATTTTCTTTGCAGAATGATTCAAAAACAGAATGATATGGAGGGGAATTTGGTTATCGTGGAGTCTCCCGGCAAGGTGAAGACCATCCAGGGTTTTTTGGGAAAAGAATACAAGGTTGCCGCCAGCCTTGGTCACATAAGGGATCTGCAGGAGAAGAAACTCAGCGTCGATCCCGCAAACGGTTTCGCGCCGGAGTACGTTGTCCCGGCTTCCAAGAAGAAACTTGTCTCCGACCTCAAGAAAATGGCGGACAGCGCTGAGACAGTGTGGCTTGCATCCGATGAGGACCGCGAAGGAGAAGCCATTTCATGGCATCTTTCCGAGACATTGAAGCTCGATCCGGCCAAGACCAAGAGGATCGTTTTCCACGAAATCACCAAATCGGCCATACTCGAGGCCATCAAAAACCCTCGCGACATAGACATGAACCTGGTCAACGCACAGCAGGCCAGGCGTGTGATGGACAGGCTCGTCGGTTTCGAGCTGTCCCCTATCCTCTGGAGGAAGATCAAACCGCAGCTTTCGGCCGGCCGCGTGCAGTCAGTCGCGCTGCGCCTGGTCGTCGACCGCGAGAAGGAGATAATGGAGTTCGAGAACAAGCCTTATTACAAGGTCGATGCCGTCTTCCATCCGGCCGGGACTCCTGAGACGACCAAGGTCAAAGCAACTCTCGACAGCAGGTTCGACACCATCGAAGAGGCCAGGGCATTCCTCGAGGATTGCATCGGAGCGGAATTCTCCATCTGCGACATCGAGGCGAAGGAGAGCACGAGGCATCCTGCAGCGCCATTCACCACATCGACCTTGCAGCAGGAGGCCGCCAGGATGCTGCATCTGCCGGTCAGCACGACGATGAGGCTCGCACAGGGTCTGTACGAGCGCGGTCTCATCACCTACATGCGTACCGACTCGACCAACCTCTCGTCCCTCGCGATCAACACCTCAAAGCAGTTCATACTGGACAATTTCGGAGATGAATACTCCCAGCCGAGACAGTACAGGACACATACGAAGGGAGCCCAGGAGGCGCATGAGGCCATCAGGCCGACATACATCGACAACACCGCGATCAACGGCACCGCCCAGGAGCAGAAGCTCTACAACCTCATCTGGAAGCGCACCATCGCCTCGCAGATGAAGGACGCCTCGGTGCTCGGAACCACCATCAAGGTGAAATCCGACAAACGTCAGGAAAAATTCAACATCCAGGCCACCACGATCCTCTTCGACGGATTCTTGAAAATCTACAAGGAAGCTTCAGAAGATAACGAAGAAGAGGTCACCATACCGAAAATGAATGTCGGCGACCTGATGGGTGCCATTTCGATAAATGCCGACTGCAAGTTCAGCAGCGCGCCTGCAAGGTACTCCGAGGCCACTCTGGTCAAGAAACTCGAGGAGCTTGGAATCGGCCGTCCTTCCACATATTCACCGACCATCATGACTCTCACCTCCGGCCGCGGATACATCACCAAAGGCGACAAGGAAGGTCGCAAGGTCGAAGTCACCAACCTGGCATTGAAGAAAGGGGCGGTGGTTTCATCCACCAAGGTCGAAAACGTCGGGGCGGAGAAAGGCAAACTGCTGCCTCAGGAGATCGGAATGATAGTTTCCGACTACCTCGTGAAGAACTTCCCGTCCATCATGAGCTACGATTTCACAGCCGACGTCGAAAAGGATTTCGACCGCATAGCGGACGGCGAGCTCGAGTGGAACAAGGTGATCTCGGATTTCTATTCTCCTTTCCACGAAAAAGTCGAGGAAGCGCTCAGCGACCGCCAGTACAGCAAGGTCTCCAGAGAGATAGGCATCGCACCTGACGGCGAAGTGCTGGTGGCGAAATTCGGCCAGTACGGCGCCTACATCCAGAAAGGTCCTGCAGAAAAGCGCCAGTTCGCGAGCCTGGCCAAGGGCCAGCTCATCGAAAACATAACGGTGGAAGAAGCGATGAAGCTCTTCCTGCTGCCTCGCACTGTCGGGCAGTACGAGGGACAGGACATCATCGCCCTGAAGGGCAAGTTCGGCCCGTACATCAAGTTCGGAGACAAGAACATCTCGCTTCCTAGGAACACCGACCCGGTCAAGGTCAGCCTCGAAGAATGCATCAGCCTGATTGCGGACGACTCGCAGAAACTGTCCGTCAACGCGACCATAGCCGAATTCCCTGACAGCGGCATATCCATCCTCAACGGCCGCTACGGCGCATACATCAAGCACGACGGCAAGAACTACAAGATACCCCAGGGCACCAAGGTGGAAGAGCTGACGGAGGAAGTCTGCAAGCAGATAGTCGAAAGCTCCCAGCCTACACAGAAAGCTCACCGCAGAGTAGCCAGAAGCAAGAAATAACCTAAATCCAGCATTGTGCCATGAACAGCCATCAGATCGACAAGACCGACCAGAAGATACTATCTTACCTGGTCAACAACGCCAGGATGCCATACCTCGAGATTGCAAGGGAATGCGGCATCTCGGGAGCGGCCATCCACCAGAGAGTCAAGAAGATGGAGGCAAATGGCATCATCATCGGCTCCAGATTGATAGTAAAGCCGGGCACCCTCGGTCTCAACGTCTGCGCTTTCATCAGCATCACGCTGTCCGAAGCAAGCAAATACGGAGAGGTCGTGGCTTGTCTCAAGAAGATTCCGGAGATTGTCGAATGTCATTTCGTGACCGGAAAGGCATCTCTTCTCGTGAAGTTATACTGCTTTGACAATGACCACCTTATGGAGATCCTGCTGAACACTATCCAGAACATTCCTTTCATCCAGTCCACCGACACGATGATAGCTCTTGACGAAGCTTTCGAGAGAGAGATCTGGATGAAGGACTACACCAACAGGAGCCTTGCCGGAGAAAAGGACTAATACTCTCCCCTGATCTTCAGTATCGCCTCCGCGAGGCAGATGTCCTCCGGGGTCGTGATCTTCAGATTGAATTTTTCCCCCTCGATGAATGACAGGGGGATTTCTTTTTTGCGGGCGACAGAAGCGTCGTCGGTGAAAGCTGTGTCATACGCCTGCGCATACGCCTCCTTGAGGTCCTCGGACCAGAAGAGCTGCGGAGTCTGCGCACCGAACACCTTCGAACGGTCCACCTGCGACCCTGTGATCTCGGCCAGAGTGCCGTCAGACGCTGTTTCCAGCAGCTTGAGCGTATCCACCATCGGCACCACCGGGATGAGTGCACGGCAGGTCTGCATACGTCCTGTCATCTTGCGGATCAACTCTTCGGAAAGCAGAGGCCGCACCCCGTCATGTACTGCCACAATAGCCCCTGACGGAATTTTCTCAAGTGCGTTTCGCACTGAGTGAAAGCGCGTTATGCCACCTTCCACGAGCATCTGCGGACAATGGGAGAAATGCTCCACGCAGTAGGTTTTCCACCAGTCCATCGAGTCCTTCGGCAGGACGGTCACGATCATAGCTTCCGGACAGGCATGGATGAATTTCTCGATGGTCCTGCGGAGGATGGGGACTCCACCCAGCGGGAGGAACTGCTTGGGGATTTCGGACCCCATGCGGCGGCCGCTTCCGGCTGCCATGACGATTATGTATAATTTTCTTTCCATTAACGACTTTTCTACTGCAAATTTAACTTTTTTTCGTATTTTTACACTCTTGATACTATTACCTGACTATTTGTTTTCAATATGGCATTCTCTTTTCTGAATCAGGAACTGGCCATCGACCTCGGCACCGCCAACACCGTCATATTCCAGCACGACCAGATTGCGCTGGACGAGCCGAGCATCGTGGCCGTCGACAATAATACCGGGAAATGCATCGCGCTCGGCCAGAAGGCCAAGCTCATGCACGAAAGGGTCAACCCGGGCATCAAGACCATCAGACCGCTCAGGGACGGTGTGATCGCCGACTTCAATGCGGCCGAAATGATGATCAGAGGCTTCATCAAGAACGTCAACAAGAAGCACAGATCCCTTTTCACCCCGAACCTGAAGGTTGTCATCGGTATCCCTTCCGGCAGTACGGAAGTCGAGATCAGAGCCGTGCGCGACTCTTCCGAGCACGCCGGCGCGCGTGAGGTCTACCTCATCTACGAGCCTATGGCGGCCGCTCTCGGTATCGGTCTCGAAGTCGAGGCGCCGAAGGGCAACATGGTGGTCGACATAGGTGGCGGCACCACGGAGATCGCTGTGATCTCCCTCGGCGGCATCGTGCTTCAGGACAGCATCAGGACCGCAGGTGACGTCTTCACAAGCGACATCCAGTACTACCTCAAGCAGCAGCACAACATCAAGGTCGGAGAAATAACCGCCGAAAAGATAAAGATCAACGTCGGAGCAGTGATCCAGAACCTGGACGAAGAGCCGGATCCGTACATCGTGAGGGGACCGAACCTGATGACCGCGCACCCTGTGGATGCCACCATCACATACCAGGAGATCGCCCACTGTCTGGACAAGTCCATCGCCAAGATCGAGGCGTCCATCCTCCATGTACTCGAGCAGACCCCTCCTGAGCTCTATGCCGACATCGTCGAGAACGGGATCTTCCTCTCCGGCGGCGGATCACTCCTCAGGGGCATCGCGCAACGCTTCACCGAGAAGGTCAACATACCGTTCCACGTGGCTGAAGACCCTCTCCGCGCAGTGGCACGAGGCACCTGCATCGCACTCAAGAATACAGACCATTACTCATTCCTGATGAGATAATGCCGAAAGAGAGAAAGACATCGATCGTTTTGTTGAGCATCGCCATCTTCATCCTCATGGAGATCGCGTCGTTCTGCATGCTGCGCAACAACGGCGAGCTCCAGGGCATCTGGGCCGCCAGAATGTCGCACGCCGTGATGGCCAAGGCCTGGGGTGGAAGCGAGAACCTCAGACACTACCTCTCACTCAACAAGGAAAACGAGATCCTTGCCAATGAGAACGCCCGTCTCAACCAGATCCTGGGCCAGTACCAGGCTGTCGAAGCGCAGAGGCGCAGCGACTCTCTCACTGCCGGCATCTCCCTGGCTACCGGCGACTACGTCTTCTCCCCGGCCACGATCATCAAGATCAGCAGGAACAAGCAGCACAACTACTTCATCATAAACAAGGGGCTCGAGGACGGCATCCGTCCGCAGTCGGGCATCATCACCAACAACGGCGTGATAGGCATCATCGACGCGGTCGACAAGCACTACTCATATGGCCTCTCGTTCATGAACTCAGGTGTGAGCGTGAGCTCCAGGATAGGCAAAGAAGGGGCTGTGGGCCCTCTTTTCTGGGACGGACGCTCCTTCGACAAGGCGGTGCTCAAGGAGATTCCGTTGCAGTACAAGTTCGCTTCAGGCGACACAGTATGGACCAGCGGCTACTCCGCCATATTCCCGGCCGACATCCCTCTCGGAGTCGCCGGAGAGTCCAGGATCGTGAACGGAGCGGTGAACGAGATCGAAGTGCAACTGTTCGAGAATTTCACTGCGCTCAGATACGTGACTGTCGTGGAAAACATCGGAAGGGATGAGATAATCAACCTGGAAGGCATTGAAAATCAGGACTCGAAATGAAACGCAACCATTATTTCCTGACATTCTTCCTGCTGCTCATATTGCAGATTCTTTTCTGCAATTATCTGCACCTGTCCCTTTACGTCTCCCTATCCATACTTCCGGTGATGATATTGATGCTGCCGATCAGGTTCGGTACCATCTTCGCCATGGTGCTGGCTTTCGTCTCCGGACTCTGCGTGGATTTCCTGTCCGAGGGCATCATCGGTATCAACGCATTCTCGCTCGTGCCTGTCGCATTCCTCAGGACCAGCATCATCGACCTTATCTTCGGTGACGAGATCTTCGCGCGCAAGGAGGACATCTCCATCCGCAAGCACGGCATAGTCAAGATGTCCGTTGCCATAATCGCCGTCCAGAGCATCTTCCTGCTGCTCTACATATGGATCGACGGAGCATCCACCAGGCCGTTCTGGTTCAACGCGGCCAGGTTCTTCGTTTCACTTGTGGCAGGACTTCTCCTGTCCCTCGCGCTGTCGAAACCTTTGTCCACCAATGACCACGACTTATGACGACCGACAGGAAAACCAAGTTGCTCATAGGCCTGGGAGTCGCCGCATCCATACTGATCATCAAGCTGTTCGCCATACAGATAGTCAATGACCAGTACAAGGAGGACGCCTCCAACAACTCCATGGTCTACGACGTGATCTACCCTACGCGCGGCATCATCTACGACCGCAACGGGAAGATAATCGTCGGAAACAAGACCGCCTACGACATCCTGGTCACACCGAGGGAAGTCAAGGCTTTCGACACCCTGCAGCTGGCCGAGGCCCTCAACGTCACTCCGGACTTCGTCCGCGACAAGATGGCCGAATACAAGAAGAACCGCAGCCGGATCGGCTACCAGTCAGTGGTGATGCTCAAGAAAGTGCCGCCTCAGACATACATGAAGTTCGCCGAGCTCCAATACAAGTTCCCGGGCTTCAAAGGTCAGATGAGAAGTATCAGGGACTACCCTATCAATGCCGGTGGCAACCTCCTTGGATATGTGTCCGAAGTGGATGCCAACTACATCAAGAACCATCCTGGAGAATACCGCTCCGGCGACTATGCGGGAAAGACCGGCATAGAGGCTGCGAGAGAGAGAGATCTCAAGGGCGAAAAGGGTTACCATATCTACCTGAGGGACTCCCACAACCAGATCAAGACCGCATACATGGACGGCGAGATGGACAAGGAAGCCATTCCGGGCAAGG
>JAZQNI010000033.1:0-17423 GCA_045627265.1 Candidatus Cryptobacteroides sp. | reverse complement strand
AGCCAGAGAAGTTTCGGATATTCGAAGAACATTACTCGCCTGCGGCCTCCTCTCCATTCTTTTCAGCCTCCTGCTCCAGGATGACCTGATATGTGGATGTAACGAAGCGCACCGCCGACGGTATGGCCTTCGCATTCTCTTCATCGGACGCGGTATGCTTGGCGAACTTGACGAAATCAGACAGTTCGAACAGCTCCTTGATTTCGGCATATAGATCCGGAGTGATGTCCTGGGACTTCTTGAGTTCCTCGAATATCTCCGCTGTCGTCATTTCTTCCGCGTTGACATCGAATCTCGACTCGATGTACGTACGAAGGGTGTCCGTGATGCCGGAGTACATTATCTTCTGCTTGTCCGGAGCCCAGAACTTGTCACCGCGGTACTTGTCGAGCCCACGCAGGGCGGTGATGTACGGCGGCTCCTTGGCAGCCTCGGAAGAATCAACCTTCCTGCGCATGATCACGAGACACACGGCCAGGATAACCAGCACCGCAAGGAGGTAGAACGCTCCGAGATAAGGGAGCAGTTCCCTGAATGTCAGCGGATAACGTATCTGGCCCTTGATGTCATGAGGCACGAAGGTCGCGGTATCGACCGGCATGGTCTTCACGTCAAGCAGCTGCGGATCGAAAAACAAAGTATCCTCGACTTCCCCGACAACCCGACGCACGGCCACCGGAATCTCATAGATACCTTCTTCGAACGGAGCAAGCACCACGCTGGCGCGTATGCGCACCGGTATCGTGTCTCCTTTGGCCCTGGCCTTCATCTCAGCCCTGGTCATCAGCGTATCGGCCCGCCAGTCACGCACGAGCACCACGTTGTCCATGACTCCTTGGGAGAAATCCGGGAAAGAATATTCCGCGCCAGCCGGCGAATCGGATATCTCGACACCATACTCTATCTGGTCCGCCACAAGTATGGAATCCCTCTGCTGCAACTGCACGGCGAACGCCTTCCCCGCAGGGATGATCCCCTGGGCGACGGCGCAGACCGACGTCAGCAGAAGCAATGCTATGATGGAATCGATCCTTTTCATTTATGATGGAATAACGACATCAGCCCCTTGACATAGTCGTCATCAGTGGCGATGTCCACACAATCTACCTGATACCTGTTGAACAGACGTCTGGCCTGCTCTGACACAGACCTGAACCATCCGGCATAGCTCTCACGCACCTTCCTGGATGAAGTGTTGACCCAGGAAGACTCTCCTGTCTCGGAGTCCTTGACATGCACCAGTCCGACAGACGGGATCTCACGCTCCCGCGGGTCCATGACCCTGATCACGGACAGGTCGTGCCTGTTGACGGCGACCTTGAGCGCATCTTCGTACCTCGGATGGCCGGACTCATCCACATCGACCATATCGCTCAGAAGGAACGCGGTGCATTTCTTCTTGATGGCATTCGTGAGGAAATGCAGAGCCTCCCCTATGTCAGTGGCATCGGATTCCGGTTTCAGCTCTATGATTTCCCTGATGATGTGCAGGAGATGGCTCCTGCCCTTCTTCGGAGGGATGAACTTCTCCACCTTGTCGCTGAAGAAGAGTGCGCCGACCTTGTCGTTGTTGATGCCCGCGCTGAAGGCAAGCACGGCGGCGATCTCCGCAATCTGCTCGCGTTTGGTCTTGCACACCGTACCGAAAAGACCCGAGCGGCTCACGTCCACAAGCAGGACCACGGTCAGCTCGCGTTCCTCTTCGAACACCTTCACGTATGGAGCCCTGAGACGCGCGGTGACATTCCAGTCCATGTTCCTGACATCGTCACCGTACTGGTATTCACGGACCTCGCTGAACGCCATTCCACGTCCCTTGAACGCAGAATGGTATTCACCGGCAAAGACCTGGTGGCTCAGAGCCCTGGTCTTTATCTCGATTTTCCTGACCTTCTTCAGAAGATCCGTGACATTGGTATTCTTGTCCATTGTCTGAACCTGACGCGCTTGTTATGGCACGATTACGGCATTGATGACCTTGCCGATTATTTCCTCGGTGGTGACATTCTCGGCCTCCGCCTCATATGTGAGGCCGATACGGTGCCTGAGCACTTCGTTGCAGACAGCGCGTACATCCTCAGGGATGACATAGCCGCGGCGTTTGATGAACGCATAAGCCTTGGCCGCCATGCTGAGTGAGATGCTGGCACGAGGCGAACCGCCGTAAGAGATCAGGTCCTTGAGTTCCTTGAGACCGTAATCCTGAGGGTTACGTGTAGCATCGACTATGTCCACGATGTATCTTTCGATCTTCTCGTCCATATAGACATCGCGCACGACCTGACGGGCCCTGATGATGTCTTCCGGATTGATGACCGGGTTCGGCTGAGGGAATTCGCCGCTGTTGTTCATCCTGACAATGAGCCTTTCTTCCTCCTTCCTCGGGTAATCGACCACCACCTTGAGCATGAAACGGTCGACCTGCGCCTCCGGAAGAGGATACGTACCTTCCTGCTCGATAGGGTTCTGGGTGGCCATCACAAGGAACGGTTCAGGAAGCCTGAAGGTCTCTTCGCCCAGGGTGACCTGATGCTCCTGCATGGCCTCGAGAAGGGCGGACTGGACCTTGGCTGGGCTTCGGTTGATTTCATCAGCCAGCACGAAGTTGGCGAAAACCGGACCCTTGTGCACCTCGAACGATTCCTTCTTCTGGGAGTAGATCATCGTACCGATAACATCGGCAGGGAGCAGGTCAGGAGTGAACTGTATACGGCTGAACTTTGCATTCACCGCCTTGGACAATGTATTGATCGCCAAAGTCTTGGCCAAACCAGGCACACCTTCGAGAAGGATATGTCCCCCGGCGAGGAGGCCGATCAGCAAGTTCTCCACAAGGTGCTTCTGTCCTACTATCACCTTGCCCATTTCAAGCGAAAGAATGTCCACGAACGCGCTCTCTTTCTGTATGCGCTCGTTGAGTTCCTTGATGTTTACGTTTTCCATTATAATAACTAAATTTGCAACGTTATGCGTTACTGTATCACTCTTTCATACGACGGCAGCGGGTTCTGCGGCTGGCAGGTCCAGCCTAATGCCCAAACCGTCCAGGAATGCCTGGAGAAAGCTCTCTCGACACTCCTGAAGGAAAAAATAGCCGTCACAGGCGCCGGCCGTACAGACACTGCCGTCAACGCAAGCCGCTACGTGGCACATTTCGACTGCATCTCCGACGGCTTTGACGCCGAAGGAATCCGCTACAAATTAAATGCCATCCTTCCCCATTCCATGGTGGTCCATTCGCTCGGGGAGGCCGCCCCGGACTTCCACGCCCGCTTCGGTGCTACAAACCGCGAATATACATATTTTTTACATAGGATAAAGGACCCATTCATAGAGAAATTTTCCTACAGATACACTTATCCGCTCGACATCGAGGCGATGAACCGCGCGGCCGCATATCTGACAGGCACGCATGACTTCTCCTGCTTCGAAAAGACCGGAGCGGACAGCAAGACTTCAATCTGCACGGTCAAGGAAGCCGGCTGGCACGACTATTTCCCGACACATGTCACGATAGCCGGATTCGACTGTAGCGGCACATCCGACCACGGGCCGGCATACATCTACTTCAAGATTTCGGCAGACCGATTCCTCCGCAACATGGTCAGGGCGATAGTCGGCACACTGCTGGAAGTCGGCCGGGGCAAGCGCAGCGTCGAGGAATTCGCGAGCCTCATACTTCCGGCCGACGGCGGTACTCCGGCTGCATGCGGCAGAGCCAACCGCTGCGCAGCTGGCGAATCGGTGCCTGGCAACGCATTGTTCCTGTCAAAAGTCGAATACTGATATCGTTTTTTTTACTATCTTTGTCGTTTGGTATATAAATTGGTATAAAAGTATAATCAAACAAACACAAAGATATGTTGTCTCTTCTTTTACAGGCCGGCTTCGAAGCTCAGGAAATGACTGAAGCCGTAGCAGATGCAGCCGCAGCAGCAGCTCCGGCAGCAGAAATCCTTCCTCAGCAGCAGGAAATGACCTATTCACTCATCGATATGGCCTGCAAGGGCGGATGGCTGATGATAGTCCTCCTCATCCTCTCCATCATCGCGATCTACATCTTCGGCAAGAAATGGTGGACGATCAGCCAGGCGACCAAGGTCGACAAGAACTTCATGAACGACATCCGCGACTATATCCACGAGGGCAAGATCAAATCGGCATTGACCCTCTGCGAGAGATATGACACCCCTGTCGCACGTCTCGTAGGAAAGGGCATCGAGCGCATCGGCCGTCCTCTCGGAGACATCCAGACAGCAGTGGAGAACACCGGCAACGTCGAAGTAGCCCGTCTCGAGAAGGGCCTTCCGTTCCTCGCCACCATCGCCAGCGGTGCACCTATGATCGGATTCCTCGGTACTGTGATGGGTATGATCCAGGCCTTCTTCAACATGTCACAGGCCGGCAACAACATCGACATCACCCTTCTCTCCAGCGGTATCTACACTGCCATGGTGACAACCGTGGGTGGTCTTATCGTGGGTATCATCGCATATTTCGGATACAACTATCTGACATCCCGCATCTCCGACCTGGTATTCCAGATGGAGCGCACCACCATCGATTTCATGGACCTTCTCCACGAACCTGCAGAAGCATCCGAGGAGTAAAATTCAGAGCATTATGGCAATCAAGAGAAATACCAAGGTGCTTTCCGAGTTCTCGATGTCTTCCATGACCGACATCGTGTTCCTGCTCCTTATCTTCTTCCTTGTGACGTCCACGCTCGTCAATCCTAACGCCCTCAAGCTCCTGCTCCCGAAAAGCACCGGGCAGGTGAATGCAAAGGCAACGGTCAGCGTATCCATCAAGGATTGGGGAGACGAGACGTACACATACCACATCAACGGCAGTCAGGAGCCTCTCCAGTATGACGCTGTCGAGGATGGTCTGGTCGAGCTGCTTCAGTCTGAGGAAGATCCGACCTTCTCCATCTATTCAGACGAGAGCGTGCCTATCAAGGAAGTGGTTTCGATAATGAACATAGCGAAGAGGAACCATTACAAGGTGATCCTCGCCACACAACCGGAATAAGATGAAAGAATATATCCGCGAAAGACAGAAGCAGGAGAAGACTGCAAGGATGGTTGGACTCGTCCTTGCCGCCTCGTTGCATATCCTCGCCTGCGTTTTCTTTGTCTTCAAGGGGATCAAATACATCTACCCGCCGCCACCGGAGAGCACATTCCTGCTCGATTTCACCGATGAGCCTGTCCAGATCAGGCAGCAGTTCCGCGGGACCCAGCCACAAGCGGAGGAGATCGACAGGACCAAGCCTATCGAACTCATCCAGAAGAGCGAGTCGCCGTACGAGGCCACAGCCAAGAACAACCTGACCACAGCGACAAAGCCTGACGATTTCGGCGATGTCGAGACTCCTGCAGTGGAGCAGGAAAACGCGCTTGACCCGAGGGCGTCCTTCCCTGGCATGTCCAAGAAGGATACAAGCCTGACCGCCCCTCACGGAGCAAGTGAGGCAAGCGACAAATTCAAGGCAGGCCAGGCGGCCGGCAACACCAACACAGGAAAGACCGACGGCACCCCTAACGCAAGAGTCAAGGGAAGAAGTACGGTCGGAGCCCTGCCAAGACCGGCCTACAATGTACAGAACGAAGGAATCGTAGTTGTCAGCATATGGGTCGACAACTACGGCAAGGTCACGAAAGCCCAGGCGGGAGCCGATGGCACGACTGTGACCGACAAGGCGCTTTGGGCCGCGGCGCGCAATGCAGCCATGAACACGAAATTCAACAATGCGACCGACGCCCCTGCGCTGCAGGAGGGTACGATCACGTACATATTCAAATTAAAGTAAAATGGAAAAGAACAATCATGAGGCTGAAGGCCGTAGAGAGTACGGCCACAGCAGCGACAGGAAGTATTCGACAAACGGAAGAGTACTGAGACCTAGAAGAAACGCCGGTTCAAGCTCTGATGAGCATCACAGCTTCGGCGGAGGAGAACGCAGAAGTTACGGTGAACACAGAAGTTACAACAGTGACGGAGAGCGCAGGAACTATGGCGGAGAGCGCAGAAGCTACGGCGAGCGCAGAAGCAATTTCTCAAGCAGTGACAACGGCGGCGAACGCAGAGGCTACGGCGAACGCAGGAACTACAGCGGCGACGGAGAGCACAGAAATTTCGGAGACGGAGAACGCAGAAGCTATGGCGGACATAAGAGCTATGGCGAGCGCAGAAGCAATTTCTCCGGAAACGGCAATGGAGGCGAGCGCAGGAGCTATGGTGAGCATAGGAACTATGGCGGCGGAGAGCGCAAAAGCTATGGCGAAGGCGAACGCAGAAGCTACGGCGAGCATAGAAGCTATGGCGACAATGAGCGCAGGAACGGCGGAGAGCGCAGAAGCTTCAACGGCGGAGAGCGCAGGAGCTACGGCCGTCCGGGCGAAGGACGCGGCAACTACCAGAAAGGACGCAAACCATACAGGAAGGAAGATGCATTCCTCGACAATGACGAGTCCGGAATCGACAAGATGATCAGCAGGAGACCGCAGGTCCAGAATCTCGATTCAGACTTCGACTCTGCACCAGCTCTCACCAAAGACGAAATCAGACTCAACAAATTCATTGCCAATTCAGGTGTATGCTCACGTCGTGAGGCCGACACCCTGATCCAGGCAGGCGTAGTGACAGTCAACGGTGAAGTCGTCACAGAACTTGGCACGAAGGTCAACGTTCTCACCGATGAAGTCAAGTTCAACGGCGAGCGTCTCAAGGGCGAAGAGAAGGTCTATGTTGTCATGAACAAGCCGAAGGGCTTTGTCACTACAGCCAGTGACCCTCACGCTGAAAAGACCGTCATGGACCTCCTCAAGGGATGCCAGGGCAGGATCTTCCCTGTCGGCAGACTTGACAAGGCCACCACGGGAGTGCTGATGTTCACCAACGACGGCGAGATCGCGGAAAGGCTCACCCACCCTTCATACGACAAGAAGAAGATCTATCAGGTACTCGTCGACCATGACCTCACGCAGGAAGATTACGAAAAGATCCTTTCAGGCATCACACTGAGCGACGGTCCTATCAAGGCTGACGAACTTGAGTATATAGACGAGAACGATCACCGCAAGCTCGGAATCGAGATCCATTCAGGCAAGAACCGCATCGTACGACGCATTTTCGAGTCCCTCGGTTATGACGTGCGCGCGCTCGACCGCGTTTATTTCGCCGGCCTCACCAAGAAGGGCCTCCAGAGAGGAGAATGGAGATATCTCAGCGAAGGTGAAGTGAACATCCTGAAAATGGGAGCTTATGTCTAATGAACACCACGCAGGGTTTGTCAACATCATAGGCAACCCTAACGTAGGAAAATCATCTCTGATGAATGCCCTCGTAGGGGAAAAGCTGTCCATCGTGACAGCGAAGGCCCAGACGACAAGGCACCGCATCATGGGCATCGTGAACGGAGAGGATTTCCAGATTGTCTATTCAGACACGCCGGGAATCCTCAAACCGAACTACAGGCTTCAGCAGAACATGCTGAATTTCGTGGATGTCGCCATAGGTGATGCTGACATAATATTATATGTCACCGACACCATCGAGAAAGCGGACAAGAACAGCGAATACGTCGAGAAACTCCAGAAGTTGTCCTGTCCCGTCATACTCATCATCAACAAAATAGACATCAGCGACCAGAAAACGGTGATGGACCTGATGGAGTACTGGCACAGCATGGTGCCGGCCGCTACCATCATCCCCGCCTCGGCGCAGGAGAAATTCAACCTCGACAAGATTTTCGACACCATCGTCGAAAATCTGCCTGTATGCCCGCCATGGTATGACAAGGATACATTCACGGACAAGAACCTGAGGTTCTTCGCGTCCGAGATCATCCGTGAGAACATACTCCTCAACTATAAGGAAGAAATACCTTACTGCTGCGAAGTCGTGGTGGAATCATTCAAGGAAGGTGCGGAAAGGTACGATATCGGAGCTGTGATCTATGTCATGAGGGACTCCCAGAAGGGCATCCTCATTGGCAAGGGCGGAGCTTCGATGAAGAGGCTGGGCACCCAGTCCAGGATCGAGATGGAAGACTTTTTCCAGAAGAAGGTGTTCCTGAGCCTGTTTGTGAAGGTCGACCCTGACTGGCGTGAAAGCCGCAAGGAATTGAGAAAATTCGGATACGAAGAATAGGAGAAAAAGATGGAAGAAGACGATATCATCATAGGAGAAGAAGAACTGGACGACGACAAGGAAGTTTCCGAAGGAGAATCATCCGGCAAGTACGACAAGCTGCTAGGAGGTGACTCACAGAAATACAAATTGTCAGGCATGTTCAAGGACTGGTTCCTTGACTATGCCTCGTACGTCATTCTCCAGAGAGCCGTCCCACACATCGTGGACGGTCTCAAGCCTGTGCAGCGAAGGGTGTTGCACGCCATGTACAAGATGGATGACGGAGCATACACCAAGGTCGCGAATATCGTCGGCCAGGCCATGCAGTACCATCCGCACGGCGACCAGTCCATTCTCGGAGCCCTCGTCCAGCTGGGTCAGAAAGGATTTGCAGTCGACTGCCAGGGAAACTGGGGTAACATACTTACAGGTGACAGCAATGCGGCGCCACGTTACATCGAGGCGCGTCTGAGCAAATTCGCCAAGGAAGTCATATTCGATCCGAAGATCACCAACTGGATGACCTCGTATGACGGCCGCAACCAGGAGCCGGTGGAGCTGCCGGTGCGCTTCCCTCTCCTCCTTGCCCAAGGTACAGAGGGCATCGCGGTCGGTATGGCGTCCAAGATACTGCCTCACAACTTCAACGAGCTGCTCGATGCATCCATAGCTATACTCGAAAACAAGCCGTTCGAGCTCTATCCTGACTTCCCTACCGGAGGATTCGCCGACTGCTCCAAGTATCAGAAAGGACGCAGGGGCGGAGTCGTCAAGGTCAGGGCAAGAATCGAGAAGAGGGACAAGAACACCATCGCCATCACGGAAATCCCATATGGCAAGACCGCCCCGATCATCATCGAATCCATACTCAAGGCCAAGGACAAGGGCAAGATCAAGATCAAGAAGATCGAGGACATGACGACGTCCAAGGTGGAGATCATCATCCATCTGCCGAACGACGTCTCCCCGGACAAGACCATCGATGCATTGTATGCATTCACGGACTGCGAGACCAACATCTCGCCTAACGCCTGCGTCATCAAGGACAACAAACCTCAGTTCCTCGACGTGGAGGAAGTCCTCAGATATGACACCATGCATACCCGTGACCTTCTCGAGCAGGAGCTCAACATCAAGCTCGACGAACTGGAAGGCGAATGGCACTACAACTCGCTTGAACGCATATTCTTCGAGAACAGGATATACAAAGTCCTGGAGCAGGACCAGAAGGACTGGGACACGCAGGTGGATGACATCTTCGACCAGATGAAGACCTACCAGGAATTCTTCCACAGGGAGATTGTCCGAGACGACATACTCAAACTCGTGGAAAAGCCTGTAAGGAAGATCTCTAAATTCGATGCCAAGGCCGTGGATGAGAAGATCCTTGCCATCGAAGCGGAAATCAACGACATCAAGGACAAACTTGTACATATCACCAAGTACACGATCGACTGGTTCAAGGGCCTCAAGAAGAAGTACGGCAAGGACTTCCCTCGCCTGACAGAGCTCACGGGCTTCGAGACAATCGCAGTGACCAAGGTGGTCAACAACAATGCCAAGCTCTACGCCAACATGGCCGAAGGATTCGTCGGAATGAACCTCAAGAAAGAGGACGGCGTAGTCCTCATCGGAGACTGCTCGGACCTGTCGGAGATTGTCGTGATCAACAAGGAAGGCAAGTACAAGGTAGCCAAGGTGAGCGACAAGGCCTTCTTCTGGAAGGACCTCATATACGTGGGAGTGTTCAACAGGAACGACACCAGGATGACCTACAACGTCATCTACAGGGAGGGCAACACAGCAATGGCGTTCGCCAAGAGATTCAACATCACATCCGTCACCAGGGACAAGGAATACGACATAACCCAGGGCACGGAAGGATCCAAGATCCTCTGGTTCACCGCCAACCACAACGGAGAAGCTGAGTGCGTCAAGATTTTCTACCGTCCACGCACCAAGCTGAAGAAACTCACTGCCGAATATGACTTCTCCACCCTGTCCATCAAGGGCAGGTCTTCACGCGGAAACCTCGTCGCCAAGAACCCTATCCAGAGGATACAGCTCAAGAGCAAGGGTATATCCACCATCTCAGGCAAGGACATATGGTACGACGAAGATATCCAGAAGCTCAATGACGAAGGACGCGGACTCTATCTCGGACAGTTCAACACCGAGGACAAGGTGCTCGCGATATTCAAGAACGGCACATACTACACCACATCGTTCGACGTCTCCAACCGCTATCAGGGAGATCTGCTGAAGATCGAGAAATTCGACCCGAACAAGACATACACGGCACTCTACTATGACGGAGACCCTAAGGTCAGGGCTTTCTACGTGAAGAGATTCTCATTCGCATTGAGCGACAACACTGCAACGTCGTTCATATCCGAAGGCAAGGGATCGTACCTGGTCGACCTCAGCGACGACCTGCATCCTCAATTCCAGGTGGTATTCGGAGGACGGCAGGAAAACCGCGAGCCGGAGAACTTCGATGCAGAAGAATTCATCGGCAAGAAGGGAGTGGCCGCCAAGGGCAAGAAGTGCCACTCGCTGGATGTCAAGAAGGTCCTTTTCATCGAGCCTCTGCACAAGCCGGAAGACGACATCGTCCCGGATGCAGAAAGCGAACCGGAGAATCTGGCAGGAGAAATCGACCTCAGCGAAATACTCGACATCGACAACCCGGACGAGGCATTCAGCAATCTCGAAGACATACCGGAAGACATCGAGGAACCGACATTGTTCTAAGCATATGATCATAGCCTTGACAGGCTTCATGGGAAGCGGCAAAAGCAGCGTGGGCAAAGAATTGTCCACGCTGCTTGGTTGTCACTTCATCGACCTGGATGACGCCGTCGAGAAGATGGACGGAAGGACGATTCCGGAAATATTTGCAGAGGACGGCGAAGAAATGTTCAGGCAGGAGGAGGCGGAAGCATTGAAAAAGACACTTGCCGACCAGGATGGCAGGGACTCGGTGATCGCTCTCGGCGGCGGAAGCGTGATGAATGCGCAGATACGCGGGATGCTTTCTGAAGCCGTTGTCATCTATCTCCGTACCTCCTTGGAAGAATTGGAAGAAAGGCTCAAGGAATCAACCGGCCGGCCGATGCTGCAAAAGTACGGCATCGCGGAATTGCTGGGCGCACGCATCCCGACCTACGAAAGCACAGCTGACTTCACGGTCGACACGGACAAAAAAAATCCTGCGGAGACCGCAGGAGAAATCGTCTATATGATGTCTTCACGTTCGTGAAGATCCTTCACCCTCAACTGTATGGTGCTGTTGCCCCGGTAATAGTTCTCGACGATGGAATAGCACACATCGAACGGGTTGCCGGACTTGATGTAGTCGAAATAATCGGCCATGTTGAAAGCAATCGCGGCTATCTGCCTGTACGGCTGTGACTCCTGGATGAGGTCGAGCTTCATATGCACTCCGCCGGCTCCCACTTTTCGGCCGTTGCCGTCGTCGTATACATTCTCCGTGAGGAAGACAGGGTTGCCGTTGCCCGGACCGAATGGCTGGAACTGCTTGAGCAGACGAAGGAACTTAGGGGTGATCTGGGCAAAATCAAGACGCGAATCAAGCTCTACGACAGGAATGAGCATCTCCCTGGTTATCTTGACATTGACGAAACCATCCACCCTCCTGGCAAATTCCTGGACATTCTCTTCCTTCATGGTCAGGCCGGCCGCATACACGTGGCCGCCGAAGTTCTCAAGAAGATCCGAGCACTGCTCGATGCAGGCATAAAGGTCGAATCCGGCCACGCTCCTGGCCGATCCGGTCACGAAACCGTTCGACTTGGTGAGCACCACCGTAGGCTTGTAGAACGCCTCGACCAAACGGGAGGCTACGATGCCGACAACGCCCTTGTTCCACGACGGGTTATACACCACGATGGCGTTGTTGTCCACAACGCAATTGCCGCTCTGGACCATCTCCAGGGCCTCCTGGGTGATTTCACGGTCTATGCTCTTCCTCTCGTTGTTGTTTTCATTGATCTGCTCTCCGATACGCATCGCGGATGCCGTATCTGCGGCGGTGAGGAGCTCCACGGAAAGACGGCCGGTGTCCATTCGTCCGGCGGCGTTGAGCCTCGGTCCGATCTTGAACACGATGTCGTCGATGGTGAGGTGTCCCGGCTCGAGCTTGGACAGATTGATCATCGCAAGAAGGCCTTTCCTCGGATTCTCGTTCAGCTGCTTCAAGCCATAATGAGCCAGCACCCTGTTCTCGCCGACCATCGACACGAGGTCGGAGGAGATGCTGACCACAAGCAGGTCGAGCAGAGGGATGAGCGATTCGAACGGCTCACCATATTTCTTGGAATAAGCCTGTACGAGCTTGAACCCGACTCCGCAGCCTGAAAGGTCGTCGAACGGATAATGGCAGTCCTCACGCTTAGGGTCGAGCACAGCCACCGCGGCAGGGAGCGTGTCCTCCGGCAGATGGTGGTCGCAGACGATCACATCGATCCCACGGGCGCGCGCATACTCCACCTTCTCGATGGCCTTGATGCCGCAGTCCAGGGTAATGACAAGCTTGAACCCGTTCTGCGATGCCCAGTCCAGTCCCTTGAGCGAGAGGCCGTAACCCTCGTCATAACGGTCTGGAATATAGAAATCTACCTGGGAAGTGAAACGCTGGATGAAAGAATACACCAGAGCGACGGCCGTCGTGCCGTCCACATCATAATCCCCGTACACCAGGATCTTCTGTCCGGAAACGATGGCTTCGTGCAGTCTCTGGACGGCAACGTCCATGTCCTTCATCAGGAAAGGGTCGTGCAGGTGGTCGAGAGACGGACGGAAGAAGGAGCGGGCCTGTTCGAATGTCTCGACACCCCTCTTGACCAGCAATTCTGCCAGTACGCGGTCAATACCGAGCTCGGCGGACAGCTGATCGACCTTGCCGGGATCGGCAGGTTCCTTCAATATCCATTTGCACTCTTTAGCCATATTCGTACAAATCTACTAAAATATTTTTGAATTGATGCATATTCTATGCCCTAATCGGCCTCGTCACAAGGCATCAACTAATTTTTCGGTTTTTTCGTAGAAAAACCCTATTTTTGTGAGATTGCATACACCAACGCGAAATTATTAAAAAACACAATATGGCAAACATCGAATACAGCGAGCAGGAAATCCTGCGAAGAGAATCCCTGGCCAAGCTCAGAGAGCTCGGCATCGAGCCTTATCCGGCCCCGCTCTTCCCTATCAACTCGACTTCATCCCAGATCAAGGAGCGTTTCGAGAACTGGAAAGTGAAGAATGCAGATGCCGACATCCACGGCTACAAGGGCCGCCCTGTCTGCATCGCCGGACGAATCATGAGCCGCCGCATCATGGGCGCAGCATCTTTCGGAGAGCTTCAGGACGAATCCGGAAGGATCCAGATCTATGTCAAGAGAGATGAGATCTGCCCGGGTGAGGACAAGACGATGTACAACTCCGTATGGAAGAAACTCCTCGACATCGGTGACATCATCGGCATCAAGGGATACGCTTTCATCACTCAGACCGGCCAGCTCAGCGTCCACGCCAAGGAACTGACCCTCCTCAGCAAGTCGCTCAAGGTGCTCCCTATCGTCAAGGAGCAGGACGGAAAGGTATTCGATGCATTCGCCGACCCTGAACTCCGCTACCGCCAGAGATATGTGGACCTCATCGTCAACCCACAGGTCAAGGACACCTTCATCAAGAGGGCCCAGATCATAGCCACAATGCGCCAGTACTTCAACGAAGCAGGCTGCCTCGAGGTGGAGACACCTATCCTCCAGAGCATTCCGGGAGGAGCTACGGCCCGTCCGTTCATCACACACCACAACGCGCTGGATATCGACCTCTACATGCGTATCGCCAACGAGCTCTACCTCAAGAGACTCATCGTGGGCGGATACAACGGTGTATACGAGTTTGCCAAGGATTTCCGCAACGAGGGCATGGACAAGACCCACAATCCTGAGTTCACCTGCATGGAAATCTATGTAGCATACAAGGACTACATCTGGATGATGGAGTTCGTCGAGAAGATGCTCGAGAAAATCTCGCTCAAGGTCAACGGCACGACCGAAGTCAAGATCGGCGAGCACAATGTGGACTTCAAACCTCCGTACCGCAGACTCCCTATTCTCGAAGCCATCAAGCAGTACGCCGGTGTGGACGTGTCCGGCATGGATGAAGATCAGCTCAGGAAGACCTGCAACGACCTCCACGTGGAAATCGACCCGACAATGGGCAAGGGAAAGCTCATCGACGCCATCTTCGGAGAATATGCCGAACACAACCTCATCGAGCCGACCTTCGTCACCGACTACCCTGTCGAGATGTCCCCTCTGACCAAGCGTCACCGCACTGACAAGTCGCTCACCGAACGTTTCGAGCTTTTCGTCTGCGGAAAGGAACTCGCCAACGCATACTCCGAGCTCAATGACCCTATCGACCAGCTCGAGAGATTCGAGGAGCAGGCAGCACTCAAGAGCAAGGGCGACGACGAAGCGATGTTCATAGACTACGACTTCGTGCGCGCACTCGAATACGGCATGCCGCCGACATCGGGCCTTGGAATGGGAATCGACCGTCTCACCATGTTCATGACCGGCCAGACCACCATCCAGGACGTGCTGTTCTTCCCTCAGATGAGGCCGGAGAAGGTCCTCAAGAAAGAAAACGCGACAGAAGAACAATAGACCTTGGCTGAACTCATCACATCGGCTCAGAATCCGAAGATCAAACAGTTGCTCGCGCTTCAGGAGAAATCCAGACTGAGGCGCGAGACTGGTCTTTTCGTCGTCGAAGGACGGCGCGAAACCGAGCGCTGCGCCGAAGCGGGATTCGCGATAGATTCAGTATTCTTCTGTCCTGAGATCCTCGGCATGCCGGTGGAAAAGGTCGTGCCGGCCGCATCCGATGCCAAGTCGCCGAGATTGTTCGAAGTTACGAGGGAAATCTACGACAAGCTGGCGTACAGAGGCGGCACGGAAGGCATCATCGCAGAAGTGCGCACCCGGACCATCAGCCTGGAAGACCTACAGCTGAAGCAGAATCCGCTGATCGTGGTCCTCGAGAGCGTGGAGAAGCCGGGCAACTTAGGAGCCGTGCTCCGAAGCGCCGACGCCGCCGGAGCGGACGCAGTTATCATCTGCGACCCGCTTACCGACCTCTTCAACCCGAATCTTGTCAGGGCGAGCACGGGAGCCATCTTTTCCGTGCAGACAGTCTGCTGCAGTTCGGAGGAAGCGACTGGCTGGCTGCAATCCAAGGGGATACAGATCCTGACAGCCCAGCTTCAGGACTCGAGCCTCTACTACGACACCGACATGACCTGCGGCACTGCGATCGTCATCGGCACGGAGGCGACCGGACTCACAGACATCTGGCGGAAAGCGGCCAACAAGCACATCCGCATCCCGATGCTGGGCATCACCGACAGCCTCAACGCTTCGGTATCGGCGGCCATACTGCTGTTCGAAGCGGTCAGACAGCGCAACAATGGATAAATACGCTCTCATAGGCCATCCCATCTCCCACTCCCTCAGTCCTTCTCTTTTCGACGCAGCATACGGAGGATGTGGGACGTACGAACTCGTGGACAATCCCGATTTCGAGTATTGCTGGAAAAGGTTCCTCGAGGAATTCAGCGGCATCAACGTCACCGCCCCGTTCAAGGAGCAGGCTTTGTCGCGCGCTGATATCGCGCATCCCGAATGCGTGGCGGCAGGGGCGGCCAACATCGTCAAGAAGACAGAGCGTGGCTTGGAAGCATTCAACAGCGATTTCCTTGCTGTCAAGTCCATTCTCGATGAAGTATGCCCACGAGGCGGAAGGGCACTGGTGGTCGGATTTGGCGGTGCCGGCCGGGCCGCAGCCGCAGCTGCAGCTTCATGCGGGATGGAGGTCATCGTCTGCAACCGCGACACATCGAAAGCCCCCGGCATACGACCTCTTGCCGACATACCGCAACTGGCCGGAAACTGTAAAATCATGATCTACACGCTGCCATGCGGCATTCCGCAGATCGAGGACCTGCATTGCGGCATCGTGCTGGAAGCGAACTATCGTGACCCCCGGCTGGCCGGAATGCACGGCATCGGCCGGTACATCCCGGGCGAGGAATGGCTTTACCGCCAGGCTCTGCTCGGCTACAGTCTGCTGACTGGAGAGAAGCCGGACGCCGATGCTCTGTCCGCCAGAGTACTTTTTTTGAAGGCGCGGACGAGCGAGAAGAAATTTTAACTATATTGACCGAAAATATTCAGGATATGTTGAACAAAGTATTGCTTATAGGAAATGTGGGCAGAGACCCGGAAGTACGTTACACCGACGGAAACGGAGCTGCCCCGGGGAACAGCCCGAAAGTCGCTTCTTTCACCCTAGCCACCACAGAGAGGTACAAAGACCGCAGCGGTGAGCTCAAGGAAAGCACCGAGTGGCACAACATCGTAGCTTGGAGAAACCTTGCCGACCTGGCGGAAAAATACATCAGGAAAGGCACCCAGCTGTATATCGAGGGCCGCATCAGGACACGTCAGTGGACTGACCAGACAGGAGCCAAGAGGTACACCACTGAAATCCAGGCCGACAATATCCAGCTGCTTGGACGCAGAGGAGACAATCCGGCATCAGCCCAGGGAGAATACCAGGGCGGGCAGCAGCAGGGCGGATATCAGCAGAATGCATATCAGCAGTCTGGTTACAATCAGCAGAGACCGGCATACCAGCAGCCGGCACAGCCTGCATATCAGCAGTCAGCACCGACAGTCCAGGGAGCTCAGCCGGAGCCTTTCAATCTGGCACCGGGAGAGGACCCAGGAGATGACCTGCCGTTCTAGTACCGTCATCTGCACAACTGACAGAGCATTCGAGCAGGAGGAAAACGCAAGAAGTTTTCTTTCTGCTCGTTTTTCGTAGCTGAAATGCGGACTGGCTTCCACCGTTCCGCAAAAGCTTCGACTCTTGCGCCCGGCTGTTGCCGTTCCGCAAAAGCTTTGACTCTTGCACCCGGCTGTTGCCGTTCCGCAAAAGCTTCGACTCTTGCGCCCGGCTGTTGCCGTTCCGCGAGGCGAGAGCCTTCCGGGCGAGGTGGGATTCCAGATGGCAGACCTCGCCCGGTAGTCGCTAATGAAGTGCCTGACAATCAGTTTGATAGATTTACCAAAGTGGGCGAGATTCAGGACATCAAATCCCACCTCGCACACATATCCCTGCCAGCAGCGCAGCCTCGTCAAGCTGAGATTTGCGGGCCGATGATGGATGTAGTAAAATGGATC
>JAZQNI010000032.1:0-9442 GCA_045627265.1 Candidatus Cryptobacteroides sp. | reverse complement strand
AGCTATGGCTTCCTCGACAGGATTGGCGAGTACCTTACCGGCAAGGGCATCCTTCCGGAATAGAGACATACCTTCATAACACAAAAAAGAAGATGACCGAAAAAGTCATCTTCTTTTTTTCGTATCCTGTTCGGAATGGCTATGTCGTTCCGCAAAAGCTTTGCCGGAACCAGACCAGGCCCCCCCACTTCGTGGGCCCCTCCCTCTAGAGCCGAGGGCGGCTAGTCTGTTTCCTGCAAACTTTTGTCTCCACTGTAGCCATTCCTTAACATGTTTGCAGGTCAGACTTCGAAATCCTCATCGACATAGTTGAAAGGACTCTGGCAGACACTGCTCGAAAACTTGCTCGCAACAGCCGTCAACCTGCCCCAATCCTCAAGCCCCAGACCCTTGACCTGCTCCTTCAGGATACCCTCCTTCAACATGCCATAGACAAACCCGGCATTGAAATTGTCACCCGCTCCGATAGTCGAAACCGTCTTGACCTGAGGTACAGCAAAGGTCTCATGAAGCTCAGGATTGAAAACATGCAGAGGCTCCGCACCGCGAGTGTAGATGAAGTTCTTGCACAACGGGGAGACATGCTTCTCGTAGATCTCCACAGGATCGAAACAACCATAAAGATAGCCGAAATCCTCCTCCGAACCCCTCACAAAATCACTAAGACGGCAATTCTCCTCGATCAGCGGCTTTATCTCCGGCAATCTGTCCAGAAGGCCCTTCCTGAAATTGATGTCATAATAGATGATCGCTCCGGCATCATGAGCCGCCTGGATCAGACCCTTGGTAAATGAACGGATCGCAGGGTTGATCGCAAAGTACGACCCGAAGAGCACCATGTCACTCTTCTGGAATCCCAGATCCGGCACATCCGCCTCATTCAACGCACGCTCGGCCGGATCCCTGAAGATCTCATACTGAGCGTCATTCTTCTCATTGAGAAAAGCCATGGAGACAGGAGTCTTGACTCCGCTCTGCCTCAATACGTTCCCCGTGTCGAGATGGTTCCTCTGCATGAATGAGCAGATGATGTCGCCGATATGGTCATCTCCGATGGACGAAACCATCAAGGTCCTGACTTCCGGAAATGTCCTGTTCGCGACCCTTCCCAGAGAAACCATCGAATTGAACGTGGATCCACCAGGAACAGCCCCCGTTGGCTGATCCTGGCGGAAGATCACGTCAAGCAAAGTCTCTCCAAGCCCAACGATCTGTCTCATGCTATCGTACGATTGTATATTTACCAGCCTTGTATTCGGTAGCTTCAGTCTCTCCAGGGAGAGTTACGGATGCTGTCGCGCCCTCCGGTACGGTGAAGCTCCAGGTCCAGCTGTCGCCATCATAAGTCCATGCACTCTCGATGGTGCCGGCCGCAGACTTGTAACGAGCGCTCAGGTTGCCGAGCCTCTTGTCAGGGACAGGCTTCATGATGATATGCTTGAAGCCAGGGACTGCAGGATCGGCAGCGATACCGGCCGCTGTCTCCCAGATCCACTCGCAGACTGCGCCATAAGCGTAGTGGTTGAAACTGTTCATGCCCTTTGGACCCATGCCGTTCTCGAGCGTGTAGCTGTTCCAACGCTCCCAGATTGTGGTCGCGCCATTGTCGACAGAATACAGCCAGCTAGGGTTCTTGCGCTGGAAGAGGAGCTCGTAGGCGATGTCGACCATGCCGTTCTCGGTCAGGGTCTGCATCAGGATCGATGTGCCTAGGAATCCGGTCTGGAGGCAGTTGTCATGCTCGGCGAAGTTCTTACGCAGACGCTCGCAGATCCTGGTCTTCTGCTCGCCCTCGAACAGACCGTTCTTGAGTCCGAACAGCGCAGGAGTCTGCATGGTGTTGAGGATCTCAGTCTTGAAGTCGCCGTCCTCGGTGAGGAAGGACTCCTTGATGTACGCCTTGGCTTCTGCGACCATGTCCTCGTATTTCTTGGCGTCGCGTCCTGTTGCGGCTGCCATGTCGCGCATCATGCCTGCATCGATGAGCCAGTAGGATGCGCTGAGGTAATTCCAATAGCTGATGGCATCAGGGACAGGTTTCCTGCCACCCTTGCCGTCCGGCATGAATGCTCTGCCGCTGTTGCTCTCGAGCGGCTCGTAGCTGAGCCAGTCGGCCCACTGGTAGTTGCGGTTCTCCTCGATCAGCGCGTTGTGGTCGTATTTGGTCTCGGCGAGATGGTTCATGTACTTCTCCATCGACTCCCAGCATTCGTCGACGATGCTGTTGTCGCCGAACTGCTTCCAGACCGTCCAAGGGACGATCACGCCAGCGTCTGACCAGCCGAGTCTTGTCTTCTCTGCGCCGTATTGCGCCAATGGGGCGACTCCTGGGAATCCTCCGAGTTCGTCCTGGCTGTCGCGCATGTCACGCATCCACTTGTGGAAGAATGCGTCAGTGTTGGCGAAGAATGTGCCGGTCTCGGTGAACACCTGGGTGTCGGCGGTCCATCCGAGGCGCTCGTCGCGCTGAGGACAGTCGGTAGTGACGGAGAGGTAGTTCGAACGCTGTCCCCATACTGTGTTGGAAATCAGCCTGTTGATGAGCTCGTTGCCGGTCGTGACCGTGCCGGTCTCAAGCTCTGCTGAGATCGATGTGACAGGGACGGACTTGATGCTCTCGATGGTCACCTCGTCGGTCGCTGTGATGGATACGAACCTGTAGCCGAAGAATGTGCAATGAGGATAGAATGCCACCGGCTCGGCTGATTCTGCGAATGTGTATTCGAGTCTCATGCCGCTGTCCGGTATGCGGAGGTTCAGACGGTGCAAACTTCCTTCTGGTCCGTCCATGCCGCGCTTCTTGGAACCGTTGCCGTCATTGAGCAGCTCACCCACGAGGCATGTGAGCTTGGTGCCTTCCTTGGCGTTGAATACGAATGATGGGACGGCGGAGCTGTTCTGGCCGAAATCGATGACGAGGGTGCTCCCCGGGGTGACGGTCATCGGCTGACCTGCCTCGAACTCCTTGGTGATGATGACCTTGCCATATGCGGCCTCCTCATCATCCTCGCTCTTGACAGCGCCTTCCACACCTTCCCAGAGATAAGCCTTGACCGGAGCAAGTGCGAGGTCTGGGCGGAGGTAGATCTCTGCGCCGCAGGTCGGCACGATCTCGCCCGCGAACTCCTCGTTGATCTCAGGAGTGGAGAGCTTTTCCGGCGTCTCGAATCCCTGAGGCTCCCTGGCGTCATAATCCTCGCCGTCGAAGATGGCGGCATGCTTCACAGGACCTGCGATGCCGGCCTTCCAGTTCTCGGTGTCAGTGCCGAAAAGCTGCTTGCTGCCGTCGTTGAATGTGAGCTCGAGGACGCTGCGGAATGCGCATTTCTTGCCGATCATGCCAACTCTATTGCTAGGAGTGATGATCTTGTCGCCCCACCATCCAGGAGTGACCTGTGCGGAAAGCACATTCTCCTCGCCGGCCTTGGTGTTGAGCAGACCCAGCACGTCGTATGTGTACGAAATCTTGGTTTTTGCGTAATGCGTGAAACCCGGCTTGAGGATTTCCTGGCCGACAGTCTGCCCGTTGACGAACAGCTCATAGGTGCCGAGTCCGGTGGTCATCCATCTGGCGCCGACCACCTTCTTGTCGTTCTTGACCGTGGCGAGGAACCAGCTGGCTCCGTCTGCAGCGCGTGTCACGTTCTGGATCGTGTCGGTCACGACCGGAGCGTCGACGACTGAAATCCAGCTTGAGGATTCCCAGGCGCTGTTGTCGAGCGGCTCAACGAGCGCACCGGCCTGTTTGCCTGATTTTCCGCATGACGCGATGGCCAGGACGGCCAATGCAGCGCATGCAAGTCTGTTGAAATGATTAAGTTTCATGGGATATTGATTATGATTGTTTTGTCTTGATTCAGATTTCGTCGTCCGCATAGAGATACGGGAAGAGGGGAGTCTCATAGTCGAAATAGTCCTCCGGGACGAAGAAGCGCTTCAGCTCGATCTCCGCATTCTCCATGGAGTCGGAAGCGTGGATGATGTTCTCCTGGTGGCTCATGCACAGGTCGCCGCGCACGGTCCCCGGCGCCGCCTTCCTGCCGTTGGTCGCTCCGGTCATCTCGCGTACGACATCCACCGCGTCTATGCCCTCCAGGCACATCAGCACCACAGGCGCCGCCATCATCGACTTCTCGATGATAGGGTAGAACGGCTTGTGGACCAGATGGGAGTAGTGCTCGGCACATTTCTCCTTGGTGAATCCATACATCTTGAGGGCGCAGATCTTCAGCCCCTTCTTTTCGAAACGCGAAATGATTTCGCCGACCAGTCCTCGCTGCAGGGAACATGGTTTTATGATGACAAGTGTTTTTTCCATGGTGTGGTTGTTTCAAATTTCAAATATAATGAAATTCTGACTATATTCGCATGAAATGACAAGCTCTATGTTCTCCCCTTGGGCACTACTCATCGATGTCGGCTTGATCTCAGTCCTCCTGCTTCTCGGCAAGTTGGTCCGGGCCAGGGTCCGCTTCATCCAGAAACTGTTCATCCCGCCAAGCCTCATAGCCGGATTCACTGCTCTGGCTCTCGGTCCGGAATGCCTTGGATGGCTACCTTTGTCTTCCAGTACAGGCAGCTATGCCAGCGTCCTGATCGCGATGGTGTTCGCTTCGCTCCCGCTCACCTCCAAGAAGCGGACGGCATCGGCCGGTGTCGGCCGGATGTGGGCATATTCCCAGGCCGGTCTGCTGCTGCAATGGGCCCTGGGCGGCGCTCTGGGCTTGTTCATAATCAGCTTGATATGGCCTCTGGACGGTGCGTTCGGACTCTCGATGCCGGCCGGCTTCTGCGGCGGTCACGGCACTGCCGCGGCCATCGGAGAGGCTTTCCAGAAATATGGATTCCAGGAGATGATGTCCTTCGCGATGACGTCCGCCACTGTCGGCATCATAGCGGCAGTCATAGTCGGACTCGGTATGATCAAATGGGCGGCCAACAACGGCCATACCCGTTTCCTCGAAAAGTATTCAGACCTTCCTGATGAGCTCAGGACCGGCATACTGCCCAAAGACAGAAGAGAAAGCATAGGCGAGTCATCCTTCTCCGCCATCTCCCTCGACTCGATGACCTTCAATTTCGGCACCATCGCCGTAATTGCGGCCGGCGGTCTCGGCATCAGCAAGCTCATCGAAGCGGCCTGGCCTGCGCTCATGCTCCCAGTCTTCAGCTGCGCATTCATATTCGGCCTGCTCGTCAAGGACATCTACGACAGGGCAGGTTGGTCACAGTACATCTCTCCGAGGACAGTCGGCCATCTCAGCGGCGCATTCACCGACTATCTGGTCGCGTTCGGTGTCGCTTCGATCAAGATCGATGTCGTCGGCCGCTACATTGTCCCGATACTCATCCTCCTCGTCATCGGCCTGGTCTTCACGCTTCTGTACGTGTTCCTCATCGGCCGCAGGATGCACAAGGAATGCTGGTTCGAGAAGAGCATCTTCACCTGGGGCTGGTTCACCGGCACCATGGCCATGAGCATCGCCCTCCTCAGGATCGCCGACCCTGACATGAAATCCGGCTGCATGGACGACTATGCGTATGCGTACATCTACATCGCGCCGGTCGAGATTGCGCTTGTCAGCCTGTCTCCGGTGATCTTTGCGTCGGGCGGCGGCGGATTGTTCGTCGGCGCATGTGCGCTTCTCGGTCTCGGGATCCTGGCATTCGCCGCAATCAGAGGATGGCTCTCCTCCAAGGCTTGACCGTCCCTAAATGAAGCGTCCAGCCTGTCCGGCTGGGAATATCTCCTCCAGGTAGCTTTTGAACGGGTATTCAGCCAGCATCTGGCAGTACGCCTCCCGGTCGAATGCCGGGTTCGTGCTCAGGATGTCGTAGTTGGCCTCTCCGCCGGCGCTGCTCTGGATCAGCCCCGAATCGTGGAATCCGTTGCGCAGGTAGAATCCTTTGCGCCTGGTGCGGATGCCGAGGTTGTCGCACTTCTCATGCAGGCTCTCGATGAGCAGCACGACGTCGCGGCCGGAATAGCGCTCCTGGATGGCCTTGAGGCAGCGCGAGCCGAATCCGCGGTTGCGGAGCCTGTCCTTGACAGCGAAATAGAGCAGGAATGCGGCGCGCCCCCTGACGATCATGTACGCAAGTCCGATGAACCGGCCGTCCTCGGTCAGCGCCAGGAATTCAGCCTTGCCGGCCGACGATGCTTCGAACAGTTCGCGCACGGGATGGCGCTCGATCTTCGGGAATGCCGTCAGGTAGAGTCTGGTTGCGTTGAGGAAATATCGGCCGAACGGTCTTATCTTGCTGCATGAAATCATGGTCTCGTCGTTTTGTTGCGCGAAGATAGTGATAGATTTGCACAAAAGACTATATTTGCCTTGTCAAGATCTGAATATCATGAGAAGAAACGTATTTGTCGCCGGGCTGGTTTTCATCGCTATTTTCCTCTTGATGCCTGCCGCTCCGCTAGCAGCGCAGAAGATCACGGACAGCGCTTACCGCACCGTCGGCTATATCAAGAGTGACGGCACCATCCAGTCGGATTCGTACAAGACAATAGGCCATATCAAGTCCGACGGCACGGTACAGGACGCCTCCTATCGGACAATAGGGCATCTCAAAGGTGACGGGACCGTCCAGGATGCGTCCTACAGGACTGTCGGGCATGTCAAGAATGACGGCACGGTGCAGGACTCATCATACAGGACCATCGGCCACGTGAAAAAAGACGGGACGGTGCAGGATGCGTCGTACCGCACGATAGGGCATGCCGGTAAGATCCCGATGGCCTGGGCTGCCCTCTATTTCTTCTTCTCCCTCTAGCAGGAAATGGAATCAATGAAGTCCTGGACGATGTCGAAGCCTGACTCCAGCGTTGTCTCGATGCCTCCTGAGAAGCGCGGATTGCACTCCAGGAAATAGAACCGCCCGTCGGCGGAACGGCGGAAATCCATCCCGCAAACGCCGTGATAATCGATGGCATCAAGCATCCGTCGGCAGTATTCTTCGAGCTGCGGAGCCTTCACGGCCTCGCGCTTGGTGGAGACTCCTTTGCCCTGAGGCTCGAGCACCCGGTACGATGCAGCGCGGAATGATTTCCCTGTTCGCAGGCAGTCCGTACACCAGTTCTCGCCCTCCACGAACTCGGTGATCAGATACTCTCCGGAAGTACGGATCAGATTGGCCAGGGCCTTCCTGTCACGCGGGAAATAGACACTGTCCCCGCCGTGGCCAGTCGCGCGCTTGAATACAAGCGGGAACTGCAGATCCTCGTCGGCTGTCTTGAATCGGCGCGGCTGCGGAATGCCGAGTTTTTCCGCCAGATCGCAGGCCGATACCTTGTTGTCGAGCATCTTGATCTTCTCGGCCGGATCCAGGGGAATGATGCATTCCGGGAACAGGTCGCGATGAGCCGCCAGCACTTCGGGGAAGAACACCGGCAGAAGCAGCACCGGCCCGGACGAATCGACCAACCTGCGCAGCTCCCGGAGGAATCCGGCAGTATCCTTGCGCGCGTCAGGGCCTTCGAACACCGTAACCTGCGCTCCATGCGACTCCAGCGAGCGTCGTACGGTTTCCCCGACGCTGCCCGCGGCACTTGTAAGCACGATCCGATCAATCATGTTGCAAATATACCAAGAACCGATATACAATATGGCGGAAATCGTTATATTTGTGAGAACACAATGATACGACAACACTAATTCTATTATTGATATGGATCTTGATAAATGGTGGACCGGACTTCGCGTCACGGAAAAGGAAAGAATCGCTGGAAGGATCCTCTCCAAGAGCCCTGAGCTGGGTACAGATGCTTCGTATCCTCATTGTACCACACTCTGGTCCTCACTTGATGAAAGGAGGAAAGAGTGGATCTACAACCACTGCATGTTCAAGCACGGCTATCTCGAGAAGCTTGATTTCGACGGTGAGCCGTACACCGACTGACAGGTCCTTTGTCGGTTTGACTCCAGGTCCGTGCGCCTTATCGGCTGTTCCGGATCCGTAGCTCGCCGATAACTGCAGCGGCGATTATCAGCAGGAATATCACTGGCTCGGCGAACATGAAAAAGTGGTTCTTGCCGAGTGTGAGCGCGACGCAGGTCGAGCACAGGATGATCAGTGTCAGGCCGCAGACCAGCACGTCGACCACCGTCGCCCGGATGCCTCTGGCATCGTTCATCGATTTAATTTTCTTGAATGCAAGTCCTGCAAGCAGGTAGATGGCTGCTGCGAGGACCAGGCTTGTCGCTGGATAGAAGAAGAGTCTGGCGTATGGCATCGTCGCGTCGTATGTGCCGTCAAGTGCGATGTGGAGCGGCAGTTCGGCCGGGAGTATGTGTCTGAAGCCGAGGACGAGGGAGAAGTTGAGCAGGATGATGCCTGCTGAGAGTATCCATAATTTGTTGCGCATGGCTGTGTAGGTTTTTCTTGTGTAAATTTTGTCAAGGTCAGGCGGTTTCTTCGGCGAACATGCGTTCGAAGATCTTTCTGAGCTGTTTTTCGTCTTTGATGATTTCTCTGAGTTCGGCCAGTCTGGCGGCGTTGGGGGATTCAGGTATCCATAGCTTGAGGTAGCCGCCTTCTGCGTATTTCTCGTGGAGATGCTCGACCGTGCGGTTCCAGTGGCCTTCTTTGTCCAGTTCCGGGTAGTGTTTCATCCCGAATTGGATGGTGCGGCGGATCACGGTCTCCGGTATGATCTGGCGGTCGGCTTCGGCGACGATGCGGCCGTAGATGGTGCGTGGGTCGTGGTCTGAGGAGGCTCTGTGGTCTTCGGCGGCTTGGGCGATGGTCTCGATCTGTTCTTGGGTGAACCAGCGGCCGAGGGGGAGTTCTTCGCGTATGATTCTGGCGGAGATGGTGTGGTGGGTCTTGCGGTCTTCGCGGAGGCCGAGGTCGTGGCAGGCGCAGGCGACGTAGATCATTTCCGGGTCGACGTCGTAGAAGCTGGCGAGGTGGAGGCCCTGGGCAATCACGTAGTCTGCGTGGTCGCGGCGGTGGCCTTTGTCAAAGGCGTCGTAGCAGGGGAGCACCTCCCTCTCAATATAATCTATAACTTCCTGTCTCATAATTTATTTAGCTGAGTTTCAGCTGTGTAACTCAGGTTGACTTTCCTGTGTTTATTTTTGTTTCCCGTACTTCGCAGCGACAACGGCTTGTCTCCGAAAGGACTCCGCTCATTTCATTCGCTCCGGACCCTCCCACCGTTTCCTGCGTCCCGCTGACGCGGAACTTGTCTCCGGCGGGCCCCTCCCGCTTCCCATGTGCGCGGGAGCACATGCCTTTCGGAGACAACCGTTGTCGCATCGCTGCGTCCGGGAATCCTCAATCTATTCGTTGGCGAAGAGGAAACGGGAGATGAAGCACTGCTCGCCGGCGGCATTGCGCCCCTCGACGTACCAGAAGCCATCCGCCGCCACACGCACCAGGCTGATGCATTCGCCGGAATGCGACTCCTTGTTCCAATTGATGTCGAACTCAC
>JAZQNI010000031.1:0-11777 GCA_045627265.1 Candidatus Cryptobacteroides sp. | reverse complement strand
GTTGGGGCTGTCGGCCGTATGGGTTGCGCTGACTTTCACGCCCTTGCCGCCCTCGATGGCGACGTCGTAGGAGCCGATCTGCTCTCCGTTGATCATCAGCTGCAGCGGGGTGGACATGCCTGTCCACCAGCAGGGGGGCTCTATGTGGCTGATAATATCCGAACCAGCTGCCGGATCAGGGCAAATGCTGGACTTCACTCCTGCTACAGGGCTCTGACATGCGGCAAGCACCATGGCCGCCAGGGCAAGTAATCTAAATTTCATCTTGATAAAGTTGTTTACTGGAGAAAACATGCGCTTGACCAGGCGCCGAGAGTCACGAGGTTCTTGTCAACGGTGACACTGCCGCTATGGCAGATTTCATTGCTGAGTTTGTCCTGCATGAAGGACAGTGTCTGATTCTCGGAGCTGAAATTGTGCAGCACAAGTATCTTTTGGTTTTCATAGTTGCGATACCAGGCTCCTATCGCCGCGTTGCTCACAGACCTCGGCACCATGTCACCGATGCTGAGAGCCGGATACTCGGCGCGAGCCTTGCCGAATGCCTTGTACGTGGCAAGTAGCGAGGTGCCATCCAGCGATTGCTTTTCGACAGAACGCTCTGAGACAAGCATTCCAGAAGCAGTCTTGCTGCGGGTGTAGTAGTCGGCAAGTCCGGACGCAGAAGAACTCCATATGATCGGCGTGCGGACATACTCGTCGCCACCGGCTGTCATACCCCAGTAGCCGAGTTCCTCGCCCTGATAGATGTATGGCTGACCGTCTGATGTCAGGAGGACAGCGGCGGCAATCCTGGTTTTGCCGAGATCCTTGCCGAGGGTCTCTGCTGCGCGGTCTTCGTCGTGGTTGGTGAGCTTTGTGGCTGCTATGGCATCGGTCCTGACACCTGCATATTTCTTATGGTATCCGACTATGGTCGGAGCGAAATCTTTGCCTGATCCTGAGTTGATGCACTCCACCAGTCTCCACCAAAAGCTGAATTCGAACAGGGCAGGGAGGCCGGCATAGTATGGAGAAACTTCCGAAGCTTCGCTGAAATGCTCCCCAACCATATAGATATCGTCTTCATGACCTGCCGCCTTGTATGTCTTGTTGCAATGGTCATAAAACTTGCGGAGAAAGGTCGGGTTGTCCGCATTGGTGGCGTTGTCATAGATATGCTTGACAGCATCGAGGCGGAATCCGTCCACGCCCATCCCTATCCACTTGTCGGCGGCAGCACAAACTTCCTGGAAAGCGGGATGGCTCTCGCAGCTGCCGGCAGCGCCGTAGTTGAGGTCGGGCATCCACTCGCCGAAGACGCATTTGTAGGAGCCGTCGGCATAGATGAAATAATAGTCCCTGTATTTGCTGTCCTTATTGGCAAGGGCCTCAGTGAACCATGGATGGTATTTGGAAGTATGGTTGAGGACGAAATCAAGATAGACTCTGATGCCCTTTGCGTGGGCTTTTGTCACAAGGCTTCGGAAATCCGCCTCTGTGCCGTATTTCGGATTGACGGTGTAGAAATCCGTGATGTCGTAGCCGTGATATGAGCTTGCGGGGAATATAGGCGACAGCCATACGGCTGTCACCCCGAGACTCTCAAGATAATCCAGATGTGAAGCTATGCCGTTGAAATCACCTATCCTGTCTCCGTCGCTGTCTGCAAACGAATAGACAAGTATCTCATAGCTGATGCGGGGGTCGACACCGGCAGGTTGCTCTTGCGGCTCATCAGGCACAATTGGGTCGTCGGAAGGCCTGTTGCAGGCGAGCCCCATGACGAGCAGGACGGCCGCTGCGGCAAATCGGATGGATTTATTCAAAAATGAAGTATTCAAAGGGATCGAGATTCAGTTTATCATTAAGTTTTACGGTCTTGCCTGTCATGAGGTCCTTGACCTTCTTGCCAGACCAGGCCTCCGGAAGGGTGAACTGGGCCCATTCCTGGGTGAGGTTGACGGCCACAAATACTTTTCCTGCATCGCATTGCCTATCGAAAGCGAGCACGCTATTGTCGGGATAAGGGACGATGCTGCCATATCGCAAGGCTTCGTGGCTGTTGTAGATGCTGATGAGCTTCTGGTACTCTGCATATATGTCACCGTTTGCATTCCAGTCGATAGGGACATAGTGGAAGAAATTGATCCGGCCGGGATATGCCACCTCTTGAGATCCATATACCAGCACTCCCCCGTGCATGAACGCTGCAGTGACGAATGCGGCCATGGATCCTCTTTCGCCATGGAATTCGCGTACGGGGGACATTTTGTCGGATTCGTCATGATTGGTGGTGAAACGCAGTTTCACGCAACCATCCGGAACGCCTGCATATTCGCTGCTGTCGGCAGCGAAAAGTGCGGATGCGGGCGTCGGCCCGAAATGACGTCTGCCCGCGTCCGGCATGCCGGTGCTCGGACCGAAGTTGCCGTATACGCGACGCAGTACGGACATATACTCCCATGCGTAGTTCATCTCAAAACCTGCTGCGAAATGGTCCTTGCGCGCGCCTTCGGCAAGCATCAACAGCTTGTGGTCGGGGATTGCGCGCAATTGCTCCAGGCAGTCTTTCCAGAAGTCGAAGGGCACGAAGTCCGCCGCATCGCAGCGGAAGCCGTTGATACCGACTTCGGTGACCCACCATTTCATGGCGTCTATCATCGCCTGACGCATCTCATGGTTGTCAAAATTGAGGTCGGCGACGTCCTCCCAGTTGGTGCCTTCAGGCCAGATGATTGCGTTGTATTCATCGTGGGTGTACCACTCGGGGTGGTCATAGATCCACTGGTTGTCCCAGGAAGTGTGGTTGGCCACCCAGTCCATGATCACGATCATCCCCCTGCGATGGCAGGCTTCGATGACCGATTTGAACTCTTCGAGGGTGCCGAACTCCGGATTGACGGCCGTGTAGTTCTTGACGCAGTAAGGCGAGTTTTTGGCATTAAGCTGTCCGGTCTCGCATATTGGCATGAACCATACGACATTGGCGCCGAGAGCCTTTATCGAGTCAAGATGCTGCTCGACGGCCTTGAAACATTCGGATTGGGCGAAGACTCTCGGATTGACCTGGTACATTACCACGTCCTGAGGTGCAGGGACAGTGAAATTGTCCTTTCCGCCATTGCATGAACAAAGAGTGGCTGCGGCCACAAGGGCTGCGAAGACTTTTATGGCTCTCATTTCTGATATAGATAAATTTTATATTCGTAAGCCTCGAACTGCTCTTGGACATCGAGGGTTCTGTTCATTCCGGATATCATCTCGTTGACTTTCTTGCCGGCAAGCTCCATGGGCACCTTGACAGTCTGCTCCTGTCCTGTCGTGTTGACAAATATCAGCAGCCAGGAGCCGTTGGAGCATTGATACCGTATGGATGCCACCTCTCCCGTGCTGTAGAGCGTAGGAGCAGAGCCCCTGTAGGGGGCGCTTTGGGCATATACGGACATGAGCTTGGCGTACTCTTTCTGGTAGTCGGTCTTGGAATTCCAGTTCTGAATCACATAATCGAAGAAATTGATGGCGGAGACGTAGCCGACTTCCTGTGAACTGTATATCATGGGGACACCCTTGAGGAAGGCGCTCAGCACGAAGGCCGCCATCGCACCGCGCTCACCCTTGTAGAGTGTGAGAGGCGAGCCGTCAGAGCTTGCCGTGTCATGGTTGATGATGTACCTCATGCGGTCCTTGCCGTCAGGTGTCGAAGACATTTCATTTTTATAGATGCTGAGCAGATCGCCCAGCTTGATGCTCCCGGCAAAAAGATCCGGAAGTCTGCCTGCATAGCTCCAGGCGTAGAGCAGGTCGAAACCGGACTTGTAGTAGTCCGGATTGGAGGACTCTCCGAGCATCAGCAGATTGTCACCCTTGATGGTCTTGAGCTCGTCTATCACGTCCTTCCAGAAATCTGACGGGACACCGTCCGTATAGTCACAACGGAATCCGTCCACGTCATAATCTTTCACCCAGGATATCATCGCGGACTTCATGGCTGCACGCATGTCTTTGTTGCCGTAGTTGAGGTCAGCGACATCGTTCCAGCCCATGCCCTTGGGTGAAATTATCTTGCCGTTTTCCTGAGTGTACCAGTCGGGATGATCGATGATCCACTGATTGTCCCAGGAGGTGTGGTTGGCGACCCAGTCCAGGATGACGCGCATGCCCTTGGAGTGGGCAGAGCTTACCAGGGTGCGGAGGTCGCTGTTTGTGCCGAATTCGGGATTGATCTTGCCGTAGTCCCTGACGCAGTAGGGCGAGCCTATTGCGTCCTTGGATCCTTGCTCATACACGGGCATAAGCCACAGCACGTTGACACCCAGGGACTGTATCCTGTCCAGGTTGGCCGTTATCGATTTGAGCACATCGGTTTTGGCGAAGACCTTCGGGTTGGCCTCGTAGATCACGATGCTGTTGCCGGGATTATCTACCAGCGGCTGTGGAGTGGGAGAATCGGGTCCCTGCTCGCCGCATGAGATCAGCAGCAGCGGCAATAAGACCCATAGCAGGATTCGGCATTTCATAATAATAAAATCGGGTACCCGCCCGCAAGTGGACGGGCACCCGACAAAGATAACTAAAGATTGACGGTGATGAAGTGGTCTCCTGCGAGGGTTATCGCATCGAGATCCATCTGGCTGCCGCCATTGTTGTTGTTGATGATAGGATGGATGGTCTTACCGACCATGTCGGCTGAATAAGGGAAGTACTTGTACTCCACTCCGTCGATAGTCTGGGTACCGGCCTCGACACATCCGGGCCAGCCGCCCCAAAGCTCGACATCACCCCATGCATACATGGCAACGGTGCCCCAGCCGGTATTGTCCTTGACATATACTCTGTAGCCGGGATTCTCCACCTCCTCACAAGCGCTGTTGGTGATGGTGAAGAAGTGATCCTTGTCAAAAGTCACTTCCGGTCCGTCAAACTGAGCTCCGGCGCCGTTGTTGTTGAAGATAATGTGGTATGTCTTGTCCTTGAATGCCATGCCTACCTTGAACATCTTCCAAGTCTCTCCGCACATCTGCACGGTACCGGCAGGCACTGCACCAGGCCATCCGCCGAAGCACTCGGGCTCGTCTGTCTGCCATCCGTAGATGGCAAGACCATCCCAACCGCTGTTGTCCTTGACGTAGATGGTACAGCTTGACCTCGGATCAACGCCAAGAGCTGCGCCCTCTGCGGTGAGGTCGATAAACATGTCGGCCGCCACGGTGACATCGCAGTCAGGAGTCTGTGAGCCTCCGCCGTTGTTGTTGAAGATGAGATGCTCGGTAAGGCCGAGATACTCGTCGGAGAAATGGAACTTCTTGTAGGTCTTGCCTTCGATGGTGACGGTTTCGACGGGCGTCTTGCCCGGCCATCCGCCAAACATTTCGGCATCGCCCCAAGCGTAGACAGCGATATCGCCCCATCCGCTCTGATCATTGACATACATGTCTATGTAGTTGATCGGAGCAGGTTTCTCGATGAGCACAGCGCCTTCTGCAGTGATATTGATAAACATATCCTCTGCCATGACGACATTGAGGTCAGGGAGCTGTGTGCCGCCGCCGTTGTTGTTGAAGATGAGGTTCTCGGTGAGTCCGAGAGCACTGTCGCCAAACTGGAAGATGGTGTACTCCACGTCGTTGTAGACGGTCTTGCCCACAGGCTGTGCGCCAGGCCATCCACCGAAGAGTTCGGTGTCACCCCAGGCGTAGACTGTGAGAGCGTCCCAGCCGGTCATGTTGTTCACATAAATGTTGACGGGAATCTCCTGCTTCTCGATGAGCGCTCCGCCCTCGGCGTTGATCTGGAAGAACATATCCTCAGCAAGAGTGACGGGGATGTCTGCGAGCTGGGAGCCGCCTCCGTTGTTGTTGAAGATGAAGTTCTCGCTGCAGCCGAGCAGAGTGCTCAGGAACTCGAAGCGCTTGTAGGTGACGCCCTGCCACTCTATGGTCTCCACAGGCTGGATACCAGGCCATCCGCCGAAGATCTCCTGATCGCCCCATGCGTATACGGAGAGTGCGTCCCAACCGGTCTCATCGATCACATAGAAGCTGACAGCGTGAGGGGCGTCAGGCTCGCTGACCGGGCCGAATCCGCTGCTGATGAGAGCAAGCTTCAAACCGTCTTCGAGCACCTGTGCAGGACCGCCGGCACGTGTGCCGTTGTTGTCGTGGAAGATGAGTGTTGCCGGCTTGCCGGCGAAGCTCTCTGGCACCTCGAAGCGTGCATAGGTCTCTCCGTCCACATTGACCGTATCGACCGGAGCAGATCCGGGCCATGCGCCGAATGCCTCCTCGACGGGGTCGGAGGCATGGTTGCAGGAGTATGCATACAGGCTCTCCCACTCGGTCATGTTCTGGACATAGATGCTGATGGTGGGATTTGCAGGGATAAACGGCTCAACGCCAGGATGCTCGATGTCGGCTATGGCCTCGCAGAGGAAGTTGCCGTCGGCATCGGTGGTGATAGTATAGAAGAAGTCGTTTGTGCCTCCGAAGGTGATGACAGGCTCCTGATCACCGGGGAGCTGCTGCTTGCCTCCGTTGCCGTTGAAAATAAGGTGCTCGGTCAGGCCACTTGCCTCATCCTTTGTGAGCTCGAAGTACTTGTAGTTGTTGCCGCCGAGATCGATGGGGCCGAGGGCCTCGATACCGGGCCAGCCGGCGCCGAGATCGTTGACGTCACCATACATGTAGAGGTTGACCGGATCCCAAGGAGCTGCGCTGATGAAATATATACGGTATGTGCCGTCATGTACGGGAAGTGAAATGGCAGGTGCGTCATAATATGACTCCCAGCGTGCGACATACACATTGTAGCGTTCGCCTGTAGCGGCGTCAAGCTCGTGCACGGCGTTGTTGCGCTGTACGGTGATCTCACGTCTTTCCTTGGCAGAGTAGAACCAGAAGCCGTCAGCGAGTGTCTTGCCGCTGGCAAAAGTGGTAGGGTCGAGATAAATGCCCCACTTCTGATCTATGGAAGTGGATTTTTCAAGCATCCAGTTGATGTTGCCGATGGCGGCTTCACCTCCGTTGAAAGGTCCGCAGATATAAATCTGGTCATCGGCAGTAGTGCTTGTCGGAACTATCGCCTCGATGAGAATCTTGCCGTCAACGGTGTCGAAAGCGGGCTTCTCATGCTCGAAGACAAGTTCCTCCTTGACACAGCCGGCAAATGCTGCCGCGCATATGGCAAAAGCGAAATATTTTATAATCTTCTTCATAGGACGATCTGTTAATAGTTAGGATTCTGAACGAGTCCCGGATTGACTGTGATGGCGCTTGCAGGCAGAGGGAACCACTCATATTTGCGGTCACGCTTTGCTGAAAGATCGTATCCGTCCTCAGTGGAACGGCCGAAGAACCACCACTGTCCCTGGGTGAACTGGTCGAAGCGGCGCAGATCAGTGCGGCGACGACGGCCCTCTCCGAGGAACTCCTGTCCCCATTGGTCGAGCATCCAAGCTTCGTCGTAACTGTCGCTGCATCGTCCGGTGTTGTCTTTCTCGATTGCCCAGTCGGCGGTTGAGAAGTAGCGCTTGCGCACGGAGTTGACAAGATCCTTGGCTCCGGTGGCGTCACCTGCCCTGAGTTTGCACTCGGCAAGCATATAGACGACCTCGGCGAGACGGATCTCGACTTCGTCGATATCCTCACACTTCAGACCCGTGGCTTCAGGTGCCATAGGGTATTTGAGAAGGCGTAAGCCGGAATTGGTCTCACCCCAGCGAGGGTTCATGACGGGCTCAAGGTTGCGTCCGAGATTGAGGAAGGTACCGACCTGATCGACATAGACGAGGTCCTGATCCTGGCGGTCGGCATCTGCCTTGACAGCCTGTCCGGTCTTGAAGTTCTTGATGGGGCCTTTGAGGAACATACCCTTGTAGTTGTCTCCGTCCCAGACATAGCTCTGCTTGCGCACATCCTTATCGGAGAATCTCTCATAGACAGCGCCCAGCTTGTCGTTGTAAGGAGCATCGAGGAAGCATACGCCACCGTCAGTGCCGCCTGTAGCCTGGATGTTACCGCTGTTGTCGTAAGAGGGAGAGATGATGGTGCAGTTCCAGCCCGGCTTTGCGCCCGTATATCCGAGGAACTCGCCATATCCTGTCGAAGGCAGGAAAGTGACGTTTCTCATATTGATCATGTTGTCGATGATGTGTGAGAAGTCGGAAGCGAAGGCGAAGATGATCTCGTTGCAAGTTTCATTGCCGAAGCCGAAGACCTGCCTGTAGTCGCTTGCAATGCTGTAATTGCCATATTTGCCGTTGATGATGTCCTGGCAGATGGTTGCGCATTCTGAGAAGCGGTCCTCGCCGATGAAGATGTTAGCATTGAGGAGGAGACGTGCCTTGAGGACGCGGTTGGCGGCCTGGGTCATGCGGTTGATGTCGCCGGTGGCCAGTTTGTCGCAGGATTCATCAAGCTCCTTCAGGATGAAGTCGAAGATGATCTTGCAACCTTCATCGAAGTTGTCCGAAGCTGAGCCGGGGATGTCGCTGGTGGCAGAGACATTGAGAGGAAGTGCACCGCCCCAAAGCTCGAAGATCTGGTAGTATTGCCATGCACGGAGAGTGCGGACCTCGGCGATATAGCCTTCGGCCTTGGCTGCATCGATACCGATGCTTGCAGGGTCGATGCTTTCGAGGTCGTTGATGACTTGATTGCAGAGGCCGATGGTCGTCCAGGCTTTTTCCCATGCCTGAAGGACTATCTTTGCCTCAGGAGTCCACTGCTGCGCTGAAAGGACAAACTTGAGACCTTCGTCCCAGCCCCATGCGCCACCGTTCCAGGTACGCCATGCAATCTGGTCGGCAGAGAATTCCTGAAGATAGAAGTCGTATTCCACAAATCCGTTTGCGGCATTGTAGTATATGGATGCAACAGCACCCTGAATGCTGGCCTCGTCCTGATAGAAGGATGTGGCGTCAATGCGGTCGAATGTCTGCTCGTCAAGATTGAAGCAGGCAGAGAGCGAAAGAACAGCTGCGAGAACCAGGATAATGTTAGTTATCTTTTTCATATCAAATCCCTTTTAAGTTCTAGAAAGATACAGTTGCCCCAAGTGTGACCGTCGTGGCAAGAGGATATGCTCCGTTGGTGTCCACGCCCGGTGTGATGCCGTTGACGGATACGATGGACGGGTCATTACCCGAGTACTTTGTGATCGTATAGAGGTTCTTGGCTGAGAGATAGAGCCTGAGAGAGCGTATGAACTCGCGGTTCTTCGGGTTGAGGTTATATCCGAGAGTGAGGTTGTCGAGTTTGAAGTAGTCGCCTTTCTCAAGGAAGAATGAGGAGATGACTCCGCCACCTGTCTTGATATAGGAATCGGTGGTGTAGGCGGTGCGGAAGACATTGTCTGTGCCGCAGCCCTGGAGGCCCATGCCGTATTTGCGCATGTTGAAGATGTCGAATCCGAATGCTCCGCGCCACATGAAGTTGAGATCAAAGTGTCCGAGGCGGAAGCTGTTGTTCCAGGACACGAATGTGGAAGGAGTGCCGTTTCCGATATAGTCTTTCCAGGCGGCGTCAGCTGCTGCGGAGTTGACGGCATTGCCGTCGGGATCTGCAATAAGCATATTGCCGTTGTCGTCGACACCGGCATACTTATATCCGTAGAACTGTCCGATCTTGCTGCCTTCAGTCACTCTGAAGAAGTATTCGTTGGTACCTACGCCAGGTTTCTGGTAGAGATCCAGATAAGATGCCTGGTAGATGTCGTTGGAAAGGGTCTTAAGAGATGTTGTGCCGTAGGAAGCAACTACTCCGGTGGTCCATCCGAACTTCTTGTTGTTGACCACATCAAAGTCGAGGGCGAGCTCGACACCCTTGTTGTCGGTCGTGCCGACATTGACGAGGATGGTGCTGTAGACGAACGGAGGTTGAGGAGCGGTGTAGTTGTAGAGGAGGTCGCGGCTCTGACGGTCAAAGAGGTCGATGCTACCGCGAAGTCTGTTGAACAGGACGAAGTCGACACCGATGTTGGCGCTGACGAGCTTCTCCCATCCGAGGCCGGGGTTGGCGTTGGATGAAGGAGCGTAACCGGTCACCCAGTTGCCGTCAATCATATACGTACCGTTGGCGCTGTAGGTCGAGAGGGCTTTGTATGCATCAAAGTCCGAACGGCCGGTGACGCCGAAGGATGCTCTTGGCTTGAGGCTTTGCACTGCTTCAGCGTTTTTGAGAAGGCCGGTGTTCTTGAGCTCGACTGCGAGAGATGCTGCAGGGAAGTAACCCCACTTGTTGTCTGCACCGAACTTGGTGGAACCTTCGTAACGCAGGGATGCGCTGGCGAAGATGATGTCCTTCCAGTTGTAGTTGACGCGTCCGAATACGCCGATGAGCTTGCTCAGAGACTTGCCGGACCACATTGAAGCTTTACCTTCTCCGAGGTATGAACCGCTGCCGATGTTGTGGTAGAGGGTGGAGTCGAAGGTGAAGTTTTTATTTTCAGCGCCGAGATTCTCCCAGAAGTCTTCCTGGTATGAATAGCCGCCCACAAAAGACAATGTGTTGTTGCTGTCGGAATAGGTGTAGTTGAGAAGCCACTCTGCAAGGTTGGACCAGTTCTTTGAGTAAGAGATGTTGGCACGTCCGCTATATGACTCCCAGAATGTCTCTGAAGAGGTGGCGGGGGTGTAGTAGTTGCTCTTGAGGTCGTTGTAGTTGAGAGTGTAGGAAACGCTCGTGCTGAGATTGTGGTGATCGTTGGTGAAGATGTTGTAGCGGGCTGAAGCCGTGCCGAGGAGGTAGAGGCGCTGTCCGTTGTTGGTGTTCACCACAAGCTCTGAGACTGGATTCCTGATGCCTGTGGCAGAGGTGGGCTGATACCAGGTTCCGTCCTCATTGTAAATAGGCATGGTAGGGTTGAGGTTCATTGCGGTGTCAAACATTCCGTCATTGCCCCACGTCTCGTTGACGCGGCGTGCGTTGACTGAGATGTTGATTGTAAGACGGTTCTTGAACGCCCTTTGCTCGACAGCGGCGCGGCCACCGAATTCGCGGCGTGCCGCTGCGATATCCATACCGGTCGCCTGCTTATAGTTGATGGAGGCATTGTAGTGGCCGTTGTCGGTCGTGCCTTCTGCGGAGAGGTACTGGTTGAGGTCATATGAGAAGTCTCTCATGATCGCACCGTACCAGTCGGTGTTGTAGCCGTAATCGGTGCTTCTCATAGAACGGCGGAACTCTTCCGGTGTCAGCACATCGGGCATATCCTTGGCGAGATTCACGCCAAACCAGCTGTCATAGGTGATCTGCGAGGTCCCGGTTCCGTTCTCTGAGCCCTTCTTTGTGGTGATGAGGATGACGCCGTTTGCACCGCGGGTACCGTAGATGGCGGCGGAAGCTGCGTCCTTGAGTACTGTCATCGATTCGATGTCCTGAGGGGCGAGATTGCGGATGCTGCCGCCGGGGACACCGTCAATAACGATGAGAGGGTCGTTGGAAGCGGTAATGGATGTGGCTCCACGCACCTGGATGGATGAAGTGGAGTTGGGGTTTGCCGCAGCGGTGGTGTTGACGTTGAGTCCCGCCACTTTGCCGGTAAGCATTTCCATCGCATTGTTCATGCTTCCCTTGATGAAATCTTTCTTGTCAACCTGGACGATTGAGCTGGAAAGTTCCTTCTTGCTCAACGTACCGTAGCCGATGACCACAACCTCATCGAGGAATGTGGTGTCGTCTGTCAGCACGATGGAAGCGGGAACGTCAGAGGCTTTGTAGGAAACCGTGGAGTAGCCTATGCAGCTGATTTCCACAACGGATTCCGGAGAAGCCACTTTCAGGGAGTAGGCGCCGTCGAGG
>JAZQNI010000030.1:0-25643 GCA_045627265.1 Candidatus Cryptobacteroides sp. | reverse complement strand
GGACATACGACGCACACACGCTGCTGTCGATCGGACTCAGCACGTATGCGATATATGTTGTGATCAGTTTGCTCGACACGCCGTTCATCTACATCTGCCGCGCAATGAACGACAGGAGATAGCTATTTCTCGAAATCCTTGATGCGCTGTTCCTGCGCAAGCGGGCAAATGAGCAGACGTCCATCCTTCTCTGCAACGATATAGTCCTCAAGACCGTCGATCACGACGTGTCTCAGGTTCGAGGTATGGACTACAGTGCCTTTGCAATCATATAGATGTATGTTCTCCCCTACCGTGGCGTTGCCGTCATCGTCTTTCTCGATGTTGGTCCTGAGCGGGCCCCAGGTGCCAAGGTCGGACCAGCCGAACTCCGCCGGTATCGTGTGGATGTTGTCGGATTTCTCCATCACAGCGTAGTCTATGCTGATTTTCTCGCAAGTCGGGAAGAGCCGGGCCACAGTCTCTCTTTCGGCAGGCCCGTAGAAAGACAGGGACATCTCGTCCATCACCCCGGCAATCTGAGGCGCATGCGCACGCAAGGCGGAGATGATTGTATCGGAATTCCAGACGAAGATGCCGGCATTCCAAAGATAGTTCCCTGCAGCCAGATATGATTCTGCGACTTCCAGGGATGGTTTTTCCTTGAACGAGGCAACCTTCCTGATCTCCGCATCCCCGGATGTCTCCTCTGAGGAGCAGCAGATATAGCCATAGCCGGTCTCCGGTCTCGAAGGCTTGATGCCTATCGTGACGATGGCATCCGAATTCTCCGTAAAGGCAAGGGCCTTGGAGATCACCCTCCTGTACTCCACAGCATCGAGCACAAGGGCATCGGATGGAGTCACGACGATGTTGGCATCAGGATGGCGGAGGCGTATCTTCCAGCATGCAAAAGCGATGCACGGAGCCGTGTTGCGCGCCGCAGGCTCAAGAAGGATGTTCGTCTCCGGGACTTCCGGAAGCTGCTGCCTGACGATATCGAGATACGAGGCAGAAGTCACGACCCAGATGTTCTCCGGAGGGCACAACGGCCGGAAACGGTCCACTGTCATCTGAATGAGGGTACGGCCGCATCCCAGTACATCTATGAACTGTTTCGGATATTCAGGGGTGCTCATAGGCCAGAATCTGGAGCCTATGCCTCCCGCCATTATGACGACATGAGTTGAAGCCATGAGCAGATCATTCTTTATCGAACATATCAGAATATCCTGGTATGACGGTGCCGGTGCCCTTATGAAGGTTCTTCTTCTCCTGCACGAGACTCAGCACTTCCCCTTCAGGTGTGATGCAGGCGTACCAGTCGATTGCTTCGAACTTGGAATCTCCGGACTTGCCGGTAGCGGAGAACTTGTAGTCATAATACGCGACCTCGTCCAGTCTGTCGGCCATGGCCGTCTTGATGGAATCGAGCATGAGAACGTATTTTGAGTCCTTCTGAAGCGCCTCCAGCTTCTCCTGCGCCTTGGCAAGCTGTCCCTTGGCCAGGTATTTGCCATGGAATGACTTGTCCTGGGAGGACTTGAGCAGGAAGGCCTTTGTCCTGGCCTGGATCTCATCGCCGAAAGTTGCGGAATCGATCTTCTCGATATAATTGAACGACATGCTGGTGATTTCACCAACTGACTCTGACAACTTGGCCCTGATGGCTTTCTGCTCGAAGCTCTCAGGCTTCGAGCAGGATATTGCCAGCACGAGCGGCACGAGTGCCGCGAGAATTATCTTATTCGACATTGTTCAGAATATTATCCATATAGAATTCGACATTGCTGATCGTAGGACAAGCAAGTGCGCTCACGATGTTGAGACGGATCCTTGAAGTGGTGACAGGTGCCACACGGAGGATTCTCTTGTATCCGATCGTTGTCTCGCTCGCGATTTCCTTCCAGCCATCTCCCTCAGGAATCTCGACCGTGAAAGCCTCCACCCTCTGTCCGAGAGGAATGTACTCCTGGAGCATGATCCTGTTGAAAGTCCTTTCCTCAGGAAGCACGATTTCCACGGAAGCGGATGTCACATCATCAGGCGTAGCCCAATATGTATCCTCCACGCCGTCGAACATCTTGGCCTCGTTGAAAGCCTTTCCACGCACAGCCGTAGCAGTACCCTTGGCACCTTCCGCATAGTTCACAGCCTGTATCTCGTCCAACGCTGCACGGAATTCCATCAGGCGGGCGGAATCCACAGGATCGATGCGGCCACGGTCATCCGGCGGTACGTTGAGGAGCAGAAGCGAATTGCGTCCTACGCTTTCATACCAGATGGTAAGAAGTTTCTCCAGGCTTTTGACGGACGGAGTCTCTGAAGCTTTCCAGAACCAACCCGGACGGATGGATACGTCAGTTTCGTTGGCCTGCCAGATATCGCCGCCCTTCATGCCCTCGTTGAGAAGCTGATGGACATCAGGAGTACCCGGCTTGATGAGACCGGACTGCATGGTGGACCAGTTGGTACGGCCTGCGTGTCCCTCTTCGTTTCCGACCCAGCGGCAGCCAGGACCGCCGTCAGAGAAGATGATGGCCTGAGGCTCCATACGGAACACCGTGCCGTTGAACAGATCCCAGTCATACTCCTGCTTCTTGCCGTTAGGGCCTTCGCCGCAGGCGCCGTCGAACCACTGTTCGAAAATCTGAGGATAATTGGTGTAGATATGCTCGAGAGTCTTCACGAAGACCTGGTTGTATTCAGCTGTACCATATGCCGGATGGTTCCTGTCCCAAGGTGAGACATACACGCCGAACTTGACTCCGTCTGCGACGCAGGCGTCTGAAAGTTCGCGGAGCACATCTCCCTTGCCTTCCCGCCAGCAGCTCTGGGCCACGGTGTGGGTGCTCTCCGGATTAGGCCAGAGGCAGAATCCGTCGTGATGCTTGGCAGTGATGATCACGCCCTTGAAACCGGCCGCCTTGGCTGTTCCAACCCACTGCGCACAGTCGAGATCGGATGGGTTGAACACGTCCTCACTCTCTGTTCCGTCACCCCATTCTGCGCTTGTGAAGGTGTTCGGGCCGAAGTGGAAGAACATGTTGGACTCCATCTTCTGCCACTCATACTGATACTCGGATGGTACCGGCCCGAAAGGTTCCGGTGCACTGACCTTGGTGCATCCGCAGACTGCGAGCATCGCCAATGCGGTCAAATAAGTTTTTTTCATGGTTGTTGTTATGGATTATGATTGTTTGTTTACGTGTATACCGCAAATTTAATAAATCCCGTACAACTTTTTACTATCTTTGCCGAAAACGTGGATTCTATGGATTACAAGGCATTGAAAGACGGATGCGTCAAGTGGATACGCGACTGGTTCGAAACCAACGGAAAGAACTGTAACGCCGTGCTCGGAATGAGCGGAGGCAAGGACAGCACGATCGCCGCGGCGTTGTGCGCGGAAGCTTTGGGCAAGGACAGGGTGATAGGAGTTGCGATGCCGGCGGACGGCCAGAGCCTGAACGACGCCGACAAGATCTGCGAGCATCTCGGCATCCGCTACCTCTGCCTGCCGATCGGCAAGATCGAGGCGGCCTGCGACGAGCTGGGCGCCGAGATTCCCGGAGGGGAATTCTCTCTCCAGACCATCCAGAACATCCCTCCACGCATCAGGATGACGCTTCTGTATGCAGTAGGACAGTCGATGAACGGCATGGTGGCCAACACCTGCAATTTCAGCGAGGACTACATCGGCTACGCCACATTGTTCGGCGACGCGGCCGGTTCCTTCTCCCCTCTCGGCAAACTCTGTGTCCGCGAGATCAGGGGCATAGGCCACGCGCTGGGACTCCCGTCGAAGTGGGTGGACAAGGTTCCGGACGACGGTCTGCCGGGATCGAGCCCGGACGAGGCCAAGTTCGGATTCACCTACGAAACCTTGGACAAGTACATACGCGAGGGCGTATGCGATGATGAGGCGACGAAAGAGAAGATCGACAGGATGCACAGACGCAACCTGTTCAAGACGGAGATCATACGCATCCCGTCCTTCAACCCGGGGTTCCCGGTATTGTCCGAGTAATTCCTATTTCCTGCGGATCTTGACAGGAATGGCCTCAGAATGCTCTGAGCAGAACGTTTCCGCATCTTCGACCAGAAGCGCGAGATAGCCGCCGCCACCAGCTCCCGGCATCTTCCACGCGCGTACACCCTCCATCGCCGAATACTTGTCGATGGCAGGCTGCACGCATCCCTGGATCATGGCAGGGAACATCGCCACCTGGGCCTCGAAAGAGGACTGGTACGCATTGACGAACGTCTCGGTGTCCATCTTGAGTATGGCGCTCCAGCAGGCATCAGCCGCATCAGCGAGGTCCTGGACCTTGGAAATGGTTATGTCCTTGCCCTTGACCACGGAGCAGCCCGCAGGCCTTGGTTCCAGGGGTATCAGGCAGATCTGCTTCTCAAGCCAGTCCAGCACCGCACCGTCGTTGCAGGTCTCGATCTTTTCCGGCCAGAAATGACCGTTGTAGTAATGGCGGCAAAGGCCTGGGACACAGATGCCTATCGCATCCTGCGCACCGCTGATATGGCCTCCTTCCCTCTCCGGATGGTTCTCGAAACAGAACACGAGACGTGCAAGGGTCTCAGGATCCATGTTCGGCAGCTTGTACGGCCAGATGCGCTTGATCTGGTTCCTGGTCGATGTGCTCAAGCCGCAGCGGTCGCGGATTTCGAAAGTCGGCTCCAGGGAAATGGTCAGAGCCCAGCCAGGCACCAGCTGGCTGACATACGGCTGGTCGATCCATGTGCCGGCCAGATCGAGACGGGTCGGGATCTGGCATTCCTGGGCAGGAGCCTGCGCCTGGTCGTTTTTGCCCAGTGCGGCCTTGATGGAGGTGCTGCTGCGGGCCTCGAGTCCTTCGTGCGGAGTACGCTCGAGAACGATGTATTCGATCCCGCGTTCTTCACAGATCCGGCGCTTGTCATCATTGCCGCCGTCGCTGTTCACGACGAGGATGTCAGGATTCACGATATCCAGGGTAGGCACGAAATCCAGTATTCCGTCCCCTGAATTGATGTAGGCGTCCTTGACATAGCGTATGCTCTTCACCATGAAGAGGCGTTCCTCCTCCGGGAACATCGTCTTGTGGTGCTTGTAATGCAGCACGGTCTCGTCCGAGCCAATGCCCACATACAGGTCTCCATACGCTGCAGCCTGCATGAAGAACTCGATGTGACCGCTATGAAGCAGGTCGTAACATCCTGATACAAAAACTTTCTTAGCCATTTCCAGATGAATAGACTTCGCAAAGTTACAAAAAGAAGCCGACAACTCACAAACAAAAAGATGTAAGTGAAATGAGATGGATTTCAAGCAAAAATGACTATCTTCAACAAATTTTTTGGAAAACACTAAAGCATCTACTATGAAAAAAGAGTATCAATACTCGCAGAACGGCAGTTTCTCCTATTTGTTCTCGATCGTGATGGTCACGGTCATAGGAGGACTTCTTTTCGGATATGACACCGCTGTCATTTCAGGAGCGGAACAGTCACTTCAGGCATTTTTCGAAGGCGCGAAAGACTTCACCTACACCAAGGCGATGCACGGATTCACGGCATCGAGCGCATTGATCGGATGTATCATCGGCAGCGCGATTTCCGGCTTCCTCGCGTCCAGGATGGGACGAAGGAACTCGCTGAGATTCGCATCCCTGCTTTTCTTCCTGTCCGCGCTCGGCTCGTACAAGCCTGAATTCCTGTTCTTCCCGGACGGAGTCGCCTCGATGAACGTGCTCGTGGCTTTCAACCTCTACAGAATCCTCGGAGGCATAGGCGTGGGACTCGCTTCTGCTGTCTGCCCTATGTACATAGCGGAAGTGGCGCCTGCCCACATGAGAGGGCGCCTCGTCAGTTGGAACCAGTTCGCAATCATCTTCGGCCAGCTGGTCACATATTTCGTCAACTACCTGATCCGCAACCATCTGGGCGACACCGCATCCGCAATCGAGACCGCCATGGTCGAAATCGGCTGGAGAAAGATGTTCCTCAGCGAGGCTGTGCCGGCCGCATTGTTCGGCATCCTCCTCTTCGCAGTGCCTAAGACGCCGAGATTCCTCGCGATGCAGGGCCGCTTCGACGAGTCGCTCTACGTGCTCTCCCGCATCAACGGTCTGGACAAGGGCAAGGGCATCCTCGAAGAGATCAAGAGCACCCTTCAGGAAAAGAAAGAGAAGCTCACGACCTACGGCATCACAGTCCTGGTCGTCGGCTGCCTTCTCAGCTTCTTCCAGCAGGCATGCGGCATCAATGTGGCACTCTACTACGCCCCACGCATATTCCAGCAGATGGGTTCCAGCGGTGACGCGGCGATGACCCAGACCATAGTGATGGGTGTGGTCAACATCCTCTTCACCCTCGTCGCGATCTTCACTGTGGACAAGCTCGGCCGCAAGCCGCTGCTTATCATCGGCTCCATAGGCATGACAATAGGCATGGCCGCTCTCGCCATCCTGAGCTTCTGCAACGTCATCGGCATCACGACATTGATCTTCATCGTCATCTACACAGCCTCCTTCATGATGAGCTGGGGACCGATCTGCTGGGTGATGATCTCGGAGATCTTCCCGAACACGATCAGAAGCCAGGCCACCGCCATCGCAGTTGCCGTACAGTGGATCTCCAACTTCGCCATCTCATCCACATTCCCGTCAATGTCGGCATGGAACATAGGAGCGACCTACCTCATCTACGGCGGTTTCGCGCTGCTCTCAGCCCTGTTCGTATGGAAGATGGTGCCTGAGACCAAGGGCAAGACACTCGAAGAAATGACCGCTCTCTGGAGCAAGAAAAAATAAAACCGCGCCATGTACTCATTAGGAATCGACATAGGATCTTCCTCAGTGAAGATTTCCCTGCTGGACATTGCATCCGGCAAATGCGTGGCATCAGCCACAAACCCGAAAACTGAAGCTCCAATCAAGGCGGAGCAGCCAGGATGGGCGGAGCAGGCCCCGTCGATGTGGTGGGACTTCATCACCGCCGGCATCGAAGAGATCAAGGCCTCGCACGACCTGGGCAAGGTCGACTGCATCGGAGTGACATACCAGATGCACGGTCTGGTGGCCGTGGACAAGGACATCAAGCCGGTCAGGGACGCCATCATCTGGTGCGATTCGAGGGCTGTGGGCATCGGCGCCGAGGCTCTGGAGAACATCGGCTACGACAAATGCATGGAGCATCTGCTCAACTCCCCCGGCAACTTCACAGCATCCAAGCTGGCCTGGGTCAAGAGGAACGAGCCTGAGCTTTACAGCACTATCCACAAGTTCATGCTTCCGGGTGACTACATCATCTATCTGCTCACCGGCAAGGTCTCCACTACCGAGACCGGTCTGTCCGAGCAGATCCTCTGGGACTTCAAGGAAGAAAAACCTGCAGCATTCGTGGCCGACTACTACGGCATCGACTGCAGTCTCATACCGGAGATCGTACCTGCGGTCGGCATACAGGCCCGCACCAGCAGTGAGATCGAGTCCAAGTTCGGCATCCCTCAGGGCACTCCTGTATCCTACAGGGCCGGCGACCAGCCGAACAACGCATTCTCCCTCAACGTGCTGAATCCAGGAGAAATCGCCACTACCGGCGGCACCAGCGGAGTCGTCTATGGCGTCACCGACATCCCGAAAGCGGACGCCCATTCCAGGGTCAACACCTTCCTGCATGTCAACAACACGGCCGACGCACACAGGTTCGGAGTTCTCCTCTGCATCAACGGCACCGGCATCATGAATTCATGGCTCCGCAGAAACGTAGCTCCGGAATGCAGCTATCAGGAGATGAACGAGCTCGCCGCATCAGTCCCTGTCGGTTCTGACGGGCTCATCGCGCTGCCTTTCGGCAACGGCGCGGAAAGAGTGCTGTGCAACCAGGTCATCGGCGCATCGTTCGCAGGTCTGGACCTCGTACGCCACACCAAGGCTCACATGATGCGCGCGACTCAGGAGGGCATCGCGTTCGCATTCCGCTACGGCATAGACATCATGCGCAAGCTCGGGCTCGACACCAAGGTGATCAGGGCCGGCAAGGCGAACATGTTCCTCAACCCTGTATTCCGCAGCACGCTCGCAACCCTCTGCGATGCAAGGATCGAGCTGTACGACACCGACGGTTCGCTCGGTGCGGCACGCGGCGCGGCTCTTGGAGCAGGATTCTACAAGACCCCTGAGGAGGCATTCGCGACACTGACCAAGCTGGAGGAGATCAATCCGGTCGATGCCTGGAAAGCGCCGGTCGAAGAGGCATACGCCAGATGGAAGAAAGAATTGGAAAGCAAATTATAAACAATAGAAAAGACTGATATGGCAACAAAAGAGTTTTTCCCGGAAATCGGAAAGATCAAGTTTGAAGGCAAGGACAGCAAGAATCCTCTCGCCTACAGATACTACAACCCGGAGCAGGTGGTTGCAGGAAAGAAGATGAAAGACTGGTTCAAGTTCGCCATGGCATGGTGGCACACACTGTGCGCAGAAGGCAGCGACCAGTTCGGCCCGGGCACCAAGACATTCCCATGGAACGAGGGTGCGACCGCAATCGAGCGCGCCAAGAACAAGGTTGACGCCGGATTCGAGATCATGCAGAAACTCGGCATCGGATATTTCTGCTTCCACGACGTGGATCTCGTGGACGAAGCTCCTACCATCGCCGAATACGAGGCCAACCTCAAGGAAGTGGTCGGCTACATCAAGGGCAAGATGGCCGAGACCGGCATCAAGAACCTCTGGGGCACCGCGAACGTGTTCGGCCACAAGCGCTACATGAACGGAGCCAGCACCAATCCTGATTTCGACACAGCCGCACGTGCGATGGTGCAGATCAAGAATGCGATCGATGCGACCATCGAGCTCGGAGGTGACGGATATGTATTCTGGGGCGGCCGCGAGGGCTACATGAGCCTGCTCAACACCGACATGAAGAGAGAGAAGGAGCACATGGCCACAATGCTCGGAATGGCCCGCGACTACGCCCGTTCAAAGGGATTCAAGGGCATCTTCCTCATCGAGCCGAAGCCTATGGAGCCGACCAAGCACCAGTACGACGCTGACACGGAGACGGTCATCGGCTTCCTCCGCGCACACGGTCTTGACAAGGATTTCAAGGTCAACATCGAAGTCAACCACGCGACTCTGGCCGGACATACCTTCGAGCATGAGCTCCAGTGCGCCGCAGACGCAGGCATGCTCGGTTCGATCGACGCCAACCGCGGAGACTACCAGAACGGATGGGATACCGACCAGTTCCCTGTCGACCTCTATGAACTCGTCCAGGCAATGCTCGTGATCATCAAGCACGGCGGATTCGAAGGCGGCGGCACCAACTTCGGTGCCAAGACACGCAGGAACTCGACCGACCTGGCCGACATCTTCTACGCGCACATCTCTGCGATGGATGCCATGGCACGCGCGCTGCTCATCGCGGCCGACATACTCGAGAAGTCCCCTATCCCTGCAATGGACAAGGAGCGCTACGCTTCATACGATGCCGGAATGGGCAAGGATTTCGAGGATGGAAAACTGACTCTGGAGCAGGTCGTTGAGTACGCCAAGGCCAACGGAGAGCCTAAGTGCATATCCGGCCAGCAGGAACTCTACGAGTCCATCGTCAACATGTACATCTGATAATTCAGTTTCTAATATATCTTATGGTTCATCGCGAGGTAGTCCTCAAACAGTTTGAGGCATGCCTCGCGATCCATTTCTTCCAGATAGGAAGCAAGGTTCTTCCGGCCGTCAAGCAAGATGTCGAATTTGTCGTCGCGGAAGCCTATGCGGCCGTTGTCCTCGATCGTGCAGCCATAGTACACTTTCTCGATATTCGCCCACAGACAGGCGCAGAGGCACATCTGGCAAGGCTCGCCGGTAGTATATAGCACACAGCCGGAAAGATCGTAAGTGCCCAGGTTGTAGCACGCCTTGCGGATGGCGTCGATCTCTCCGTGGCAGGTAGGGTCATCGTTCTTGAGCACCCTGTTGTGCCCTTTGCCCACAAGCTCACCGTCCTTGACTATGGCAGACCCGAAAGGTCCGCCATGCTTTTTCTCTATCCCCTTTCTCGCCTCGTCGATGGCGACCTGCATGAATTCGTTCACGATATGTTCCATAGTACTTTTATCAAATGATGGGTCAAAGACAAAAATAGGAAGCTTTACGCTAAGAAACAACAGATTATTTATACCTTTGGAGCATGATACATTTCGATTGCGACTATATGGCAGGGGCCCATCCGGCAGTGCTGGAGGCCATCACCAGGAACAACGGAGTCCAGACTCCAGGATATGGTGCCGACTCTTTCTGCGAAAAAGCGAAGGCGCTGATACGCCGGGAATGCGGAATGCCGGACGCGGATGTCTGGTTCATGGTCGGCGGCACGCAGACCAATTCGACGGTGCTGGACGGACTGCTGGGACGCACGGAAGGCGTCATTGCAGCACAGACCGGCCATATCAACATGCACGAGTCGGGCGCAATCGAGCTCTCCGGCCACAAAGTGCTCGCATTGCCGTCGCATGACGGCAAGCTGGACGCGGCGGAGGTGGAGGCATTCATCAAAGGATTCTACGCTGACGAGACCTGGGAGCACATGGTCGCCCCTGGAGCGGTGTACATCTCGTTTCCGACCGAACTCGGCACGATCTACAGCCGCGAGGAGCTGGCCGCCCTGTCGGCAGTATGCAGGAACGCAGGGATTCCGCTATTCATCGACGGAGCGAGGCTCGGGTATGGACTTGCGGCTTCGGACGATCTCAGCTTCAAGGACATCGCCGGACTGGCCGACGTCTTCACCATCGGCGGCACCAAGATGGGGATGCTGATGGGCGAGGCGGTCGTCAGCACGGCTCCTGGCCGTCTGGAGCGCTTCTTCACCCTCATGAAGGCACGCGGCGCAGTCCTGGCCAAAGGCCGGCTGCTCGGGATGCAGTTCGGGACGATGTTCGAGGACGGGCTGTACTACCGCATCGGGGAGCACGGCGTCAGGCTGGCCATGCGGCTGAAAGGCATATTCGAGGCAAAGGGATTCAAGACATCCCTCGACTCCCCTACCAACCAGCAGTTCTTCATTCTGCCGAACGAGGTGATCGATAGGTTGCTGGAGCATGCAAGTTTCGAATACTGGGGTCCTCGGGGAGAAACTGAGTCCGAGGTCCGTTTCGTCACCTCCTGGGAGACCACGGACTCGGACCTGGACGAGCTCGAGACGCTGCTCAAATGAAGGAAACACAAGGCATCTGACATAAATGACACTCAAGCTTATTGCCAGCATACTCCTCGCCATACAGGCCATGATTCCCGGCGCCGCCGACAGCCTGCAGGTGAACAGGGACCGCGAGGTCAAGTTCGTCCACACCCTGCCCGCAATGCATCTCACGACGCCGCCGAACGGCACATACAACAACTATGAGCTCGGATACCCGAGCATTATGACAACCACGGACCCGGGGCTGGGCATCATGCTGTACCAGCTGCGGAACAACATCTACTCCGACAGGCACCTGGTATTCATCGACGGCAGGACCCTGATGTGCAGCAAGAACTGGATACGCGACCATGTCCATGAGATGAAGGGATTCTGCCACTGGGACTACGACCTGCGGTCGTTCCTGGATTTCATCATCGACACGCAGAGGGAGGACGGATGCTTCTATGAGTTGATCAAGCAGATCGACGACAAGCACTGGTCCTATGTCGACGATGACTGCTATGTGATGTATCCGGATGACAACCTTGCCCTGGTACGCCTGGAGATCGAGGCGGACATCGAATATCTGGTCGTGGAGGGCGCCATGTGCTGCTACAGGGTCACGGGAGATGACGAGTGGCTCAAGAGCGTGCTTCCAAAACTCGAAAAGGGCATCGAGTACGTGACATCGGCCCCGGAACGGTGGGACGAGGAGCACGGCCTCGTGAAACGAGGATACACCATCGACACCTGGGACTTCACCTATATGCCGGACGCGGGCACAAACCGCAGGATAGAGGCCGGAACGACCCCGATGGCCATCATGCACGGGGACAATTCCGGCGTATGGCAGGCAATGAACCAGCTTGCGTGGATGAACCGCAGGTTCGGGAACGAGACGAAAGCCAGAGAATGGGAGAAAAAGGCCGGCGTTCTGCGGGCGAACATGTTCAAGTACCTGTGGAACGGCAGGTTCTTCATGCACCAGCTGCCTCTGGACGGGGCATTCAAGGATGACCTGGAACGCACAAGGCTTTCGCTTTCGAACACATACGACATCAACCGCGGAGTGACTGACCTCCAGCAATCCAGATCGATCATAGAGGAATACATGGCCCGGCGCGACACCACCTCGGCCTTTGCCGAATGGTTCTCGATCGACCCGCCATACGACGAGTTCTTCATATACAAGCCAGGGAAATACGTCAACGGCGCAATCTCCCCTTTCACGGCAGGCGAACTGGCCAAGGCGGCCTTCAACAACGGTTATGAGGAATACGGCTGGGACATCATCTCCCGTTTCCGGGAAATGATCGAACGCGACGGGACAATCTATTTCCTATATTCGCCCGGCACCGGGATGTCCGAGGCGAAAGGCGCAGGGCCGAGCGCATGGGGCGCCGCAGCACTGATGTCGGCGATTGATGAAGGCCTGGCCGGAATATGCAACACAGGATGCGGCTACGACGAGATCTACTTCTGCCCGCGGTTCCCGGTGACAGGATATAAGGAACTCCGGTATATCACCGGATACGAATCGAGCGCGAAGACCGTTGACGTAAGGTACATCCTTGCAGACAACGGGATGCGGTACATGGTCAAATCCCCTGCGGAGAACATCCAGGCCCACATACTCCTGCCGGAAGGCAGAAGATGCCACGAAGTCAGGGTCAACGGAGAAAAGCATAAATTCAGCAAGGTCAGCGTTGGTGACAGCAGATACGTGGACTTCACCATCACGGCCGACGGCATCGCAGACATCGAGGTCCTCTTCTAAGCCGGGGCGATCCCGCTTCCTGAAAAAGAAAAACGCTGACAACCAAACGGTTATCAGCGTTTTAAGTGCTCCCCAAGGGGCTCGAACCCTTGACACCCTGATTAAGAGTCAGGTGCTCTACCAACTGAGCTAGGGAAGCATTATTTCAAAGTTTCGTGACCCGTTCGGGGCTCGAACCCGAGACCCCCACATTAAAAGTGTGATGCTCTACCGACTGAGCTAACGAGTCTTTCCAACCTCATCAGAAGGGTTATCTCCGAATCGGGATTGCAAAGGTAGGCCTTTCATTTGAATAATCCAAACTTTTCCGCCAAAAAAAACGAATAATTTGCCTGCGTTTATCTGACAAACTTTTGTACCTTTGTAAGACAATCAGTTAACGAAAACTCTATCTATATGAAAATCGGCATATTGGTCGCAATGGACAAAGAATACGACCGTCTGAAGGCGGCGGTCGGCGAATCCGGCAAAATCGGCAACAACACGATCGTTCTCGCAAAATCAGGCATGGGCAAGGTCAACGCGGCAGTCAAGGCTGTCGAGATGATCAAGTCAGAATCCCCTGACTGCCTCATCTCCACAGGAGTTGCCGGCGGTCTCGGAGAGAACGTCGACACCATGGACGTGGTGGTCAGCAGACAGGTGGCATACCACGATGTCTGGTGCGGCGAAGGTGAATACGGCCAGGTGCAGGGCCTCCCTGCCAGATTCGACTGCAACAAGGCGCTTTGCGAAGCTACGGCGACGATCGATGCAGCTCCATCCAAGCTGCATTGCGGCCTGATCGCGAGCGGCGACCAGTTCATCTCGGAGAGAGAGCAGGAGGAGAAGATACTCTCGAACTTCCCGGACGCCCTTGCCGTCGATATGGAATCCGGAGCCCTCGCACACACCTGCTATCTGTACAAGCTGCCGTTCATCAGCTTCAGGATCATCAGCGACACGCTCAGAGGCGAAAACCGGTATTCGGACTACGAAAACTTCTGGGAGAACGTCGGAGACACGTCCTTCACCGTAATCAAGAAATTCCTGGAATCACTTCCGGAATCGCTCTAGAAAGAATACCTCAATCCCAAGGTAGCGCCTGCCGATTTCGCGAGCACATCTCCGTAATCGGCGTATAGGCCGTACAATGCCGAAAAGCCGGCCACACCGAACAATTCATCCACCGATCCGACGAACGCGGCGCTGAACTGCCGCAGCGCTGTCTCCTCGACTGTCCCCCACTCGTATCCGTACTGCGACTTGCCGGCATACGGCTGGAGATAGGTGCCATAGTTCCTGCTGTACGTCAGCATCAGCTTGTAAGGATATTTCCTGAACAATCTTCCGGAGAGTCCGAAATGATGCGCTTTCAGACGGTTGTTCTCCACGCCCGAGGACTGTAAGGCAGAAGTCCAGAGCCCTGCCCTCGTGCCGGCCGGGTAGAAAAGAGGATTGCCTATCGTACGGCCATGATAGGTCCAGCCGGAGCAGAACTCATAATTGTTGAAGTAGTTGTCGTTGCCGGTCGTTATGCCACCTTCCGGCGTTGTCGGATTGCCATGTTCGTCATATGTCTCGTCATAGATCGGTCCTGACTGGAACATGGTGTACTGATATTCATAAAGGATGTCCGAAACCCACCGGTTCTTGTCATCCCAGCTGAAACAAAACGTGTTCACGCCATCCGGGAAGTTTTGGAAACGCATCCCCGACCTGTCATCGTACGGGATCTCATGCTGCGCCGTGAACTTCCAACCAGAACCCGAATAGTCCAGTTTCAAGAGTTCGCAGCCCCTGTGGTCGCCGATCACGTTCGCCCTGTCGATCTGAGGACCCGATGCGCCTGCTGCCTGACCGGCGGCAACGCGGACATAGTTGCCGAGAGTGACCGGAAGCCGGCCGAGCTCGGGGCTTTCACCGCCCCACAGCGCGAAATGGTCTAGCCCGGCGCTGAAGCTGAGCTTGTCCGTGACATCCAGCCGCACGCCGGCATTCATCCTATGCATGAGAGCGCCGTCCACATATCTGTCATCCAGCGTGATGCCGTCGCCGTAGGAGCCATAAATCCAGAGTTTGTGCGCCGTCCAGGGCACCGCCACCGGATCGAGAGTGACCAGATACCCTGGAATCGCTCTTGCATTGCCGGTCTCGGCCATGTGACCGCCGGTCGTGGAAAGGGAGCCGAGCAATGCGTCCGATGCGAGGAAATCCTGGGCACGGTGCTTCGAACCAACGTCCATGGTGAACACCTTCCATTTGAGACTGCCGTACAGTTCATCGACCATCAGTGAAGCCTTGCCGGCATCGGCCGCCAGAGGGTTGTCGTAGGTATTTGCGGCCAGCGACGCGCCCCAGCGCCACTGCCAGGTCTTGGAATCATCGAACTGCGTTGATGCCTGGACGAGCGCAAGAGCGCCGTCGTTTTCTGGCATCAGGCCGCATTGGTTGGCGGTCATCCAGAAAGGCAGAGAACCGCCCGAGGTCGAAAGCGCCCCGAGTATCAACATGGAAATGACGAAATCATTCATGGAAGCTCAGATTAAAGATAGCCCTTGAACATACGCCAGATGCGATGCCAGGCCTTCCAGAACGGACTGCAAAGCACTTCTGACGGATATTGGAGGACGAAACGCAGGAAGCGGCTCTTTTTCCCGCCCTTGCGTTTGTCGGAATGGCCGAAATTACCCGAAAGCATCACGTCCTCGAGCAGTTTCCGTCCTCTGCGCACATCAGGAGGGCAAAGCAGCTTTGAGGCGTCCGTACCGAAAAGTTCCACTTCGATGTACATCACGGCAGCTGCGACATCGTATAGTCCCAGATGTTTCAAAAGGCCGGCGGCAGCACCGCGGGATTCTTCATCCAAGGCCATAAGATTATAGTGATAATCCATCAGCTGACGCAGTCCGACGCCCTCGTTGATGATGTGCTTGAATATATGTGCAAGCGAAAAGACCACATTGAAGGACGGTTCCGGATGTGCGAAACCGACGCGCGGGTCAATATTGGAGAACTGCGCATCCGAGCGGTCCCGGAAGAACTTCTGGATCCTGGCGTTGGAGACAGGATTGTACAACCAGGCAGGTATGAAATGCACCTCAACAGGGACGTCGGCGAAAAAACGTGCATCGACATGATGATATACCGGCCTCGCGAGAGGCACACGCCCCTTGAGCTTTCCGAGCACCACTTCCCTGCCGCCCTCGACCCACATGTCTATGTCTCCGGCCTGCCTTGTCTCTGGATCCGGATAATGCATGGCAGCGCCCTGGCCTTTCAGCACACATGAACGCATCCCCTTCCCTGCCAGCATCTCGGTCAGCTGACGGGCTCTTTCATTCTGGAGAGTATTCTTCTTGGCTACCTTGCACCTGATCATCATCCACTGTCTGGCAACCATTTTGGACGGCGCCTGCTCTTCAGGGACGGCATTGATGACATCGCAGAGGACTCCGGCCACGGACTGGTCCTTCGCGATGCGGAGCATCTCCGTCCAATCGTCATCTGACGGGGCGGAATCGAAAGACTTCTTCGCCGAGAACGAAATCCTGACAAGGTCTAAAAACATTTCCTCTATCATACGCCTCACTTTTCTCGAATCTTGACTACATCGCACGCATCCAGCGCAATGGTGGCAACGCCGAGCATCGACAGGCCGACCGCCATGCATCTGCGTCCTTCCACCGTGGCCAGACGGCACTTGCACCCCTTCAGCGGTCCTGCAACCACGACCACCTCGTCGCCAGGTGCAAGCGACGGAACAACGGTCACCGTCCTGCCGCCCAGCCCCACCATACGGCGGAACACCTCCATCTCTTCGTCGCGCACGACCGCAGGCTTGTGCATTCCGCGGTCCATCATGAACCCGGTCATATATGGCACGCGCTGGATGACGTGCACCCTTTCCGACGGATTCGTGCGCACGAAAACCAGTCTCGGCAGCACAAGTTCATCCACCATCTTGACGCGGTCGCTCCATTTGTGGGGAACCTTGCGCACAGGCACATAGCATTCCACACCCATTCTCTCCAGGGCAGAAGCCACAGTCCTTTCCTGGCACGAGCGCACATAGGCCACATACCATTCCAGAGCATCATTCTCTGCGGAGAGATTATTCGCGACAGGGGTATCCATATGGTCAAAGTTAAACAATTCTTCGGGGCTTTTTCAATCTGACTGCAATTTTTTGTAACTTTGAGGGATTTCACACACCAGAAAACATGACAAAAGAAGAATATATCTATCCAGAAACAGACCTGATCAGCATCGATCCGGCGGAATTGCTCTGCGGGAGCGGCAGTGACGGAGAACCTGGCAGCGACAGCGAATACAACGATTTGTTTGACTATTGATCTTTGAACTATGACTAAAATGCAAAGCTTCATATCATTGGTCCTCGCATCGGTACTCTGTCTGTCTTGCGAGGGAAATGTCGAATCCGTGGCGGAATACGGCACCCACCAAGTGCTCATCAAAGCCTCGACCGACAACGGCACACGTACGACGGTCGAGGAAGGAGAAAAGGCCGCGACATATTTCTGGAGCGACGATGACGACGAACGCTTCCACGTTTTCGAAAACGGCGTCGAAGCCTCGGACATGGCCGTCGTCATCAGCGACGACCTCAGAAAGGCGGAGATCCTGGCGGAATTCCCGGATGCCGTGGCGCAATCATACAGATACACCGCGTTCGTGGCCGGCACTACGGACAGTTCGTCAAGGCCTTCCGTTCCTGAAAGCCAGCTTTCCATTAACTCGCAGTACGACCCGCGCGCCGACATCCTCATCGCCGAGCCGGTCGAAAAGGCCGAGGTGACGGATGAACTGGTCTTCAGATTCAACCGAGTCATCGCTGTGACCAAGATGACGTTGAAAGGACTCACCCCCGGGGAGGTCGTGACCGGCATCAAGATAAACTCCGACGAGCCTCTCACCGGCTCCTATGATTTAGCCGGCGGTTCGTTTTCCGCAGACAAGTCGTCCATCAGCCTGGAGTGCTGCGATGCTGCCGACGCATCCGGCTGTGTGCCGTTCTTTTTCATCACCATTCCGGTCGAGGATGCCCAGATCGAGCTGGAAGTAACCACAGACAAGGCTAAGTACAGCAAGACGCTGGCCAGCGTGATTTCCATGCCGCAGAACATGGTCACAAGGTTCGGAGTCAGTCTCAAAGACTGCGAGATCCATGAAGACGTGCCTCCTGTGGATGACCCATACTATACGAAGGTGACATCGGAGCCGGAAGACTGGAGCGGGGATTATCTGATTGTTTATGAGTCCAGCACCACGACCGGTATAGCCCTCGACGGATCCCTTCCTACGAGCAAGATTGCAGAAAAGGGAGACCTTATAAACGTGGAAATCGAAAGCGGCAAGATCCAGGCGACCACCACGACAAACGCATCCAAGTTCACCGTCGCCAAGATGGATGGCGGATACTCGATGAAGGCGGCAGCAGGCTACTACATCGGAGGTGCAAGCAAGTCCATCCAGACTAGCAACTCCCCTGTTCTCTGCACATTCAAGATTGCCAGCGACAAGTCCGTGTCGATAAGAAGCAACAACTTTACGCTTAAATACAACTCAGACGCCCGCATGTTCAGGTTCTACGGCAGCACAGGAGTTTCCACCGTACTGGCGATGTACAGAAGGAATGCGACAGGCGGTTCAGGCGGCGGAGAAGGCGGAGAGGACGATCCGCCGGTCGTCGACACTCCGACCAAGCTGACCATGAGTCAGGTGAGCTGCACGGAGCAGGGAACGACATCGCTCAAGTTCGAATGGCCTGTCGTGGCACATGCGACCGGCTACGGTGTGAAGTTCAACTACGGCGAAGAGAAGGTCATCACTTCCACCGTCTGGGTGGCCAACGGCCTCGAGGAAGGCAAATGGTACAGCATCCAGGTCAGGGCGATTGGTGATTCCGAAAAGTACCTTGATTCAGACTATGTCACCGCAGGAGACTACACCAGGACAACATCCGCTACCGGAGACGTCTCAAGCAAGGGCTGGTACGAGCTCCCGGTAATGGAAGACGAGGACAAGAACGGTGTCAATGACAAGGACAACACCCTCTACTATGCATATCACCTCTGTGGCGGCAGTGAGAAAGGGGCGCACGGTGAGCAGGCTCGCAATTATACGGTATGCTACAGCGGCAAATACCATTGTCCTGTCTGGGTGGCGGCTCCAAGGCACTCCATGTATGTGGGCAGCGCAAGCAGGACAAACGCCTACGGAAAGGACCCGAACATTCCATCGGGAATCCAATACTCATCCAAGGATACAGGTGGTGGGTGCAACAAGGGCCACATGCTTGGTTCTGCGGAGAGGACATCGTCTTCGGCAACCAACCGCCAGGTATTCTACTACACCAACATCGCTCCGCAGAACAGCACCACCTTCAACACCGGAGGCGGAGCTTGGAACAATCTCGAAGATTTCGTCGACGGGTTAGTGGTACGCGACACCCTGTATGAAGTTGTCGGCTGCTATTTCGACACATTCAAGGACGCATACAACAAGACTTGTTCACCGAAGACCATCTCCTTCGGTGGAAGGAGCGACGTTGCCATGCCTACGATGTTCTATTACGCGCTCCTGCGCACGAAGAAGGGCAATTCCGGCAAGGATGTACGCTCTTGCAGCCGGGACGAGCTACAGTGCGTCGCGTTCGTGATCAGTCATGCCATGGAGAAGGGGCACAAGCCTCAGGCCAAGGATATGATCTCCATTTCAGACCTTGAGAAGCTTACGGGATTCACCTATTTCACCAACGTGCCGAACGCTCCTAAAGATACGTTCAAGTCGTCAGACTGGGGTCTGTAAATTCGAAAGAGGGTGACTTTGAGGTCATCCTCTTCTTTCTTATTGCCTCCGAGCGTCGGCTGCTCTCCTCTGGAACCGTCTCGCTACGCTCGACCCCACCATTCCGCTTCGCTTCATGGTCCCCCCTCTTACGTTGCCGAGGGTGGCACGGGTTCCTTGAGGAGACAGCCGACCGCAGCTGCGGCAGGTCTGAGACCAACATGTCCGAAAAGAGGGTGATCGGATCCGATCACCCTCATCTATGCTGATTGACAGGTTTCGCCTAAGCCGTGGCGGCCTCGAGCTTCTTGAGCATCGAGAACATCACCGCACCGGAGATGACGCAGAGAGCCATCAGGATGGTCCAGTTGACCCAGAGAGGCACATTCTCCCAGAGCATCGAAGGAATGGAGCTGAGATAGTTGCCGATAGCTGTCGCAGCGAACCAGCAGCCCATCATCAAACCCTTGTACTTAGGAGGAGCAACCTTGGACACGAATGAGATACCCATCGGAGAAAGAAGCAGCTCCGCGAAAGTGAGGACGAGATATGTGCTGATAAGATACATCGGAACCACAGGATCAGGAGATACTCCACCGACATTTGTAAGCTGTGACGGAGCAGGCTGGCCCTTGGATGCGAGAAGCATGATAAGATAACCGACCGCAGCGACAAACATTCCAAGACCGATCTTCTTAGGAGCAGAAGGCTCCTTGCCCTTGTTTGCAAGCGCACCGAAGATCGCCATTGAAACCGGAGTCAGAGCGACCACGAAGAACGGATTGAACTGCTGGAACTGCTGAGGAAGGATGCTGATGCTTGACGGCATGCCCAGATAGAGCAGGGCTGCACCGACCCAGAGAGCCACAGTGACGACGGTATTGATGATACGGCCCTTGCCAGACTCTGCCTGGAAGATCCCGAACAGGGTGTAGATGGACACGGCGATAAGGAAAAGAGGCCAGATGTTGAAGCCTATCCTCGTGAGTCCGGTCACATCCGTCTGGGTGTAATCACGGGCGAAGTATGTGAGTGAAGAGCCATTCTGATGGAATGCCATCCAGAAGAAGATCACGACTGCGAATACAAAGCAGAGAGCGACGATGCGGTCCTTCGTCTGCTTCGGAGTGAGTTCGACGACATTCTCGTTGGAAGCGGCGGCCTGCTTCGCGTTCACGTCGGTATGCTTGAACAATGGACGGAAAGCGAAATAGATGCTGATCGAGAGGATGAGCGAGACACAAGCCACAGCGAAACCGAGGTTGTACGCAGTGGAAAGGTTGTTGATGTAATACTGGCTGAATTCACCAAGCTCCATGGCCTGTGCGTTTGCGCCCGGCATCATGGCCTGCAGCGACTGGAGCACTGAAGGATCAGAGAGAGAACCGTCCAGGCACTGGTGAGCAAGAGCAGGGATATCCGCCTTGTAGATGAGGCCGGCCTTGCCGAGATGGCTGTTGGTCAAAGCCGTGGCAGCTGTAGGGGCAAACATCGAGCCGAGGTTGATGGCCATGTAGAAGAGGCTGAAACCAGAATCCCTCTTGGCACTGTACTGCGGATCGTCATAGAGATTGCCGGTCATTACCTGGAGGTTGCCCTTGAACAGACCCGTTCCGACAGCGATCAGGAACAATGCACCGATCATCAGCGCAAGAGCGAGGCCGCGGTTCGCGAACGCATCCGTAGGGACTGCCAGACAGAGGTAACCCGCAAACATCACGCAGATACCGGTCACGACGCACTTGCCATAACCGATCTTGTCAGCAAGCCATCCGCCGACTACCGGCATGAAATAGACTGCAGCAAGGAAGATTGCATAGAACTGTCCTGCCGCAGAAGCAGAGAAGCCGAACTTCGCCTGAAGGAACAGGAGGAAGATGGCCAGCATCGTGTAGTAGCCGAAGCGTTCGCCGGTGTTGGCGAGGGCCAGGGCATACAAGCCTTTTGGTTGTCCTTTGAACATGATATTTGATTTTAAATATTGAATTATCTGGATCCGACGGTTCAAATTCACACAAAGATAATAAAAACTTTTATTACATTTGTAATTGCAACGATTGCTGCGAGATGAAAGATATAGCGTACCATATCCTGCGGTTCGTGCTCCGGGCGCTCGGAGCGCTGCCACTCCCCTTCCACTACGCCTGCGGGAAATTCCTCAGCTGGCTTGCCGGAAGCGTCCTGCGCTACAGGAGGGACGTGGTGATGATAAATCTCGCCCGCAGCTTCCCGGACAAGAAATACGGCGAGCTCAAGCAGATATGCAAGCAGTTCTACACGCGCTTCGGCGAGATTCTGGCCGAGGCCGTATGGTTCGGCGGATGCAGCAACCCGGAGCGTCTCAAGAAGGCCGGCATCGTGAGGATGACCAACCCTGAAGAGCTCAACCGCCTGTACGAAAACAGCGGAAGCGTGTTCGTCCTTGCATCCCACAGCGGCAACTGGGAGCTGTTCGGCGGATTCGCCTCATACTCCCCGGAAGTACCGCTCAGCGTGGACGAGATGGACGTATGCGTCGTGTTCAAGCGCCTTTCCAGCGAAGTCTGGGACAGGGTGATGCAGGAGAACAGGAAGACGCCGATCGTCGACAAAGAGCACTACGAAGGCGAGATCGAGTCGATGAGCATCATGCGCTACATGATCAACCACCGCGACCAGAAGAAGGTCTACGCATTCATCACCGACCAGCACCCGTACAAAGGCGCCTCCCGCATCGAGGTCGGCGAATTCATGCACCAGCCGACAAAATCGCTCGACGGAGCGGCCAAGCTTGCTGCCAAGTTCGGCATGAGTGTTGCTTACCTGACGATGGTCCCCGAGTCACGCGGGCACTACACGATGACATTCACCACCATCTGCGAGAACGCCTCGGAGATGAGTCCTGAAGATATAATGAAAAAGTATTACGAACTGCTCCAGAAAGACATCGAGGCGACTCCATGCAACTACCTCTGGACACATAAAAGATGGAAATCAAAATGAAAAAAGCAGCAATTCTGACAGCGGCGCTCCTTTCCATGGCCGCTATCCCGGCGATGGCACAGGGTGCCAAGGCGGACTTCGATCCGGAAGGCACCGTTTCATACGCACTCCCGCAGACCTCGCTCACATTCGACGTGGAAGCCGTCCAGGAGAAGTTCTACGCAGGACCTTACGCCAAATTCGCTCAGAAATATCTCGGAATCGACGCCCGTCAGCAGGATGAGACCACATTCCAGCTCACAGGTGTCAAGATCACCCCTTGCATCGAGGCCGACCAGAGCGCCAGATACACCGTATCCCTCGGCAAAGGCTCCGCTGCCGGTGCATACCTCCAGATGACAAGCCAGGGCCTCGTCACCACAAAGGACGGAAGTTTCGGAGATGAATCCGTATGGAGATTCCCAGTACAGAAGACCGGCGACTTCTCCGACAAGGGCGTGAGCTCGAACTTCACATCCGAGTCCGCCACACTCTACCAGAACGTCAAGAACGAGTCTGCATACAACAAAGTATCGGTCCAGCAGGACATGGTTGTCGAGAAGTCTCTTGACAAGAAGGCACAGGAAGCCGCAGAAATGATCTTCTCTCTCAGAAAGACACGCGTGCAGATCATCACAGGCGACACCGATGCAAATTACAGCGGTGAAGCCATGTCATCGGCACTCAACGAAATCTCCCGTCTCGAGAAGGAATACATGACCCTCTTCATCGGCTACAGCGAATTCCAGACACAGAACAAGAGATTCGACATCGTACCTCAGAACGACCCGGACAACAGGGTGGTTGTGGTATTCCGTCTTTCCGACGAAGAAGGTCTCGTCCCTGCTGACAACATGAGCGGCAAGCCTTATTTCGTCGAGATCACCCCGAGTGAGATCGCGCTCACCGAAGCGAAGACCAAGGCGTCCAACGCCATCATCTACAGAATACCTGCAATCTGCAGCGTGAAACTTTCCGACGGAGCCAACATCGTGCTCCAGAGCAGGCTCCCGATCTACCAGTTCGGTGTTGACAAGACTTATCCCGTAAAATAATAATACAAGAATATGACTATACACGACCTCGAGCCGAAGATTGTCTGGGACAATTTCTACGGCATCACAAGGCAGCCAAGGCCATCCAAGCACGAAGAGAAGATCAGAGCATATCTCCTTGACTGGGCCAAGAAACATAATGTCGAAGCATCCGCTGACGAGACCGGCAACGTGATCATGCGTGCCGCCGCGACCCCTGGTTACGAAAACAGGAAGGGAGTCATCCTCCAGGGCCATATGGACATGGTTCCACAGAAGAACGCGGACACCGTACACGATTTCGAGAAAGATCCTATCGAGACCTGGGTCGATGGTGAATGGCTCAAGGCCAAAGGTACCACGCTCGGAGCCGACAACGGTCTCGGAGTAGCCATGGCCCTCTCCATCCTCGAGAGCAAGGACATCCCTCACGGACCGGTCGAGCTTCTCGTGACCTACGATGAAGAGACAGGAATGACAGGAGCTGCCGCACTCAAACCAGGAGTCCTTGACGGAGATATCCTCATCAACCTTGACTCCGAGTCTGAAGGTGAGCTCTACGTAGGCTGCGCAGGCGGCCTCGACGCCACAGCAAGCGCACGTTACCGCCGCAAGAAGGAGCCTGCACACCATCAGTGCTGGAGCCTCGCCGTCAAGGGATGCCAGGGCGGCCACTCAGGAATGGACATCATACTCTGCCGCGCCAACGCCAACAAGCTTGCGGCCCGCATCCTGCTCCCTCTCCTCACAAAGAACGACGTCAAGCTCATCGACCTCGAAGGCGGGACCCTGCGCAACGCGATTCCACGCGAGGCGTTCGCTACCGTCTACATCCCGGAGAAGAAGCTGGCGGCGGCGAAGCGCACGGTTGCAAAAGTCGCAGCCGAGCTCAAGGCCGAATATGCGGTCACTGACCCTAACCTCGAGGTAATCTTCGAGCCATACACATGCGCGGCCGGAGAGACCTGCGATCCGGAAGAATGTCTCTATGTATCCGAGAATACCGCCATCAAGTACATACAGGCTGTCCTCGCATGTCCTGACGGAGTCGAAAGGATGAGCGACGAGATGCCTGGGATGGTCGAGACTTCCAACAACATGGCCATGGTACGCATCTACAAGGGCGAGTTCTTTGTCAAGAGCCTTCTCAGAAGCTCCGTGGACAGCGCAAAGAACGCACTCGCGGCCAAGCTCGCCAGCGTATTCGCGCTCGCAGGTGTCAAGACCAGGTTCACCGGCGGATACAGCGGATGGGCTCCGAACGCGGCCTCCCCTATTCTCCACACGATGAAGGAAGTATATTCAGACCTCTATGGCAGCGAACCGAAGGTGATGGCCATCCATGCAGGTCTCGAATGCGGAATCCTCAGCGGGGCATACCCGCACTGGGACATGGTGTCCTGCGGACCGACCCTCCTCAGCCCTCACTCACCTGACGAAAGAGCTTACATACCGTCAGTCCAGAAAGTCTGGGACTTCCTCAAAGCGGTTCTCAAGGCCATTCCTGAGAAATGACGGAAGAAACAAGGATAAAACTCCTGGAATGGGCCGAGACATACAATGACCCGAAGTACTTCCAGGAAGACCCGATAGCTTTCCCGAGACATTTTCTCCAGAAAATGCAACTCGGGGAATGCTGTATTCAGGATGTCGAGATATCGGCCGTTTTCGCGGCTCATTTCGCATGGGGCAGGAGGTCGATGATCGTGCGCGACTGCACAAGGCTTTTCGACGAGATGCAGTGGAGACCATTCGACTACGTGATGGCAGGTGACTGGAGAGACGATGACACAAGCATCCACCGCACTGTCAAATGGAGCGAAGTCGCGGCGATCGCCGGCAGGTTGAAGGATATTTACGAGACCACGACCACGCTCGAGAGACTAAGCCAGCAGGATTGGAGGACCAAGGTGTTC
>JAZQNI010000029.1:0-7128 GCA_045627265.1 Candidatus Cryptobacteroides sp. | reverse complement strand
CCACTGTGATAAGCAGGAGCTTTCCCGCACCTTTGCCAAGGTCTGCGATCGCCGGCGCTATGAGGCCGATGATCAGCAGCGGAATGAACATCCCGAGGAAATTGCCGAAAATCGAGTTGAAGGTCAGGAATACTCTCACCGACCATACAGGCAGCACGAACGAAAGCGCGATGCCGAGGGCGATGGCGAGTATGATTTTGGGTAATAGTCCGAGGTGCGGTCCTTTCATGGGTGTACTCTATTTGATAAGGCTTCCAAGAATGGTTCTGGTGATCTGGCGTGCAGCTGTGGTCGTTGCAGAGTTGACTGCTTTCTTGACCACGCTCTTGCCTGTTGTCTTGGACTTTGTCCCGGTGACTTTGTTGGCCACTTCGTTGCCAAGGCTCCTTGTGACGCTGGTTATGACAGCTCCGGCTACAGCGCCGAGCAATGTCTTACCAGCGGATTTCTTCTTGGATGAAGACTTTTTGGATGACTCTTTCTTCTCCTTTTCTGCTTTCTCTTCTTCGACTGCGGCTTCTGCCTCCAGGGCCTGTGATTCGGCCAGGAGATCCTCGAATGCGCTCTGTCTGTCGAAGGTCTTGTCATACTTGCCGTAGATGCGTGACTGCTTGATGCAAGCATCTCTCTGCCCCTCGCTTATGGCGCCGATCTGGCTGAGTGGGAAGAGGATCTTTGCACGCTCGACCACGCTCGGGGTGCCCTTTTCGTCGAGGAACGAGACGAGAGCCTCTCCTGTGCCGAGCTCCATGATGGCGTCTTCTGTCTTGAACTCAGGATTGGCGCGGAATGTCTCCGCTGCGGCGCGGACGGCTTTCTGGTCCTTCGGCGTGTATGCCCTGAGCGCATGCTGGATGCGGTTTCCGAGCTGCCCGAGTATGACTTCAGGAATGTCGGTAGGATTCTGGGTGACGAAATAAACTCCAACGCCCTTGCTTCGGATGAGCCTGACCACCTGCTCGATCTTCTCGACAAGCGCTTTCGGCGTGTCGTCGAACAATGTGTGGGCCTCGTCGAAGAAGAATACCAGTTTCGGCAGGTCGAGGTCGCCGACTTCCGGCAGCTGGGAGTAGATGTCTGATAGCAGCCAGAGGAGGAAAGTCGAATAGAGCTTCGGGTTCATCATCAGCTTGTCGGCCGCCAGCACGCTCATCACGCCCTTCCCGCCCTCTGACTGGAGAAGGTCGAAGATGTCGAACGACGGCTCTGCGAAGAACTTGTCTGCGCCCTGGCTCTCGAGGGTCAGGAGCGCTCTCTGAATGGCCCCGATGCTCTGAGGAGCGACGTTGCCATAGGTCGCGGTGTATTCGGATGCATGCTGGGAGACATAGTTCAGCATAGCACGCAGGTCTTTCAGGTCGATGAGGAGGAGACCTCTGTCGTCAGCTACCTTGAACACGATGTTGAGGACTCCGGTCTGGGTCTCGTTGAGGTCGAGGAGACGGGCGAGAAGCTGCGGTCCCATGTTGGAGATCGTGCTGCGCATCGGGTGCCCCTGCTCTCCGAAAACGTCGTAGAAACGTACCGGGCAAGCCGAATACTGAGGATTGTCAATACCGAATTCGACGCATCTCTTCTCAATGAAACCGGTCGGTGCGCCTGCCTGGCTGATGCCGGAAAGGTCGCCTTTCATGTCGGCCATGAAACAAGGCACGCCTGCCTGGCTGAAAGTTTCTGCAAGAACCTGGAGTGATACGGTTTTTCCTGTGCCGGTTGCTCCGGCTATGAGTCCGTGACGGTTTGCCATCCTTCCGCAGATCGAGATGGGGCCGTTGGCGCTATGTGCGACGTAAAGTCCTTTTTCTGAAGTGAACATAAAATGAAATTACATTATTATCCGGCTAATATAACAAATAATATTGGAAACTCTTATATTTGCGTGGAATAAGAATCCGAACTATGTATCCTAACGTCACTTTCCCGCTGCCAGAAGGATGGCACGCGGACAAGTCCAAGCTGGTGGACAATGATATTGAACTGACCCATCTCGAGGCATATCTTCCTGATGACAAGAAGCAGGCTGACAGCATCCTTGTCGACATCTATGCCGGTGCGATGCCTGAAGGATCCAGCGCTGAGAAAGAGGCATACAATTCATTTCTTGAAGTCGTCGGCTTCGATGATGAAGAAGATGAAGAGCAGGATCCGCTGACCATCTGGCCTTTCCAGGGGAAGGATGCATACGGATACGAAGGCATCTGTGATGATGATTCGATAATGAGGGTTATGTGCGTGGAGATGCTTCCGGGTATTCTAGTGCTGATGAATATCGTCGCTTTGGACGAAGATCAGTTCGAGAAGGCTGTGACCTATGTCGAAGCCAATCTTTCCGTCACTACAGCCTAGGCGTCAAGATTATTCTGCGCGATTATCGCCGGTATGAGAAGGGTTTGGATGAAAGGCTCTTCCATGTAGTGCGTGCCGTCGTACAAGGTCATTCCGCTCTCCCCGAACCGGCGTTTCCATCTTGCCGGAGACACGATTCCGTATTTCCTGTAATGGTCTGATTTTCCGAAGAATGCGTGAATGTTACCTCTGGCTTCATATGTCCGTTCGAGGTGGCTCTTCCAATTCTTCATGATTCCATATGCGAAGTGGATTTCCTGTCTGTCACCATCTGCAGGTTTGAAAAGCCGGTCGAGGATGCTGGTGACGCCAGGGATCCTTGTTATCCAAGCGAAACTGCTGAAAAGCTTTGGCGCTCCGGTGGCGGGGGAGACCAGGAGCAGGGGGAAAGCCTCTCCTTTGCGGGTGCGGTCCGCGAGAAGCTCCAAGGCGAGGTTCGCTCCGAGAGATTCGCCGATCACCAGCTCCGGCCTTAGCTCGTCGAACCAACGGTCAAGTTGTACCATGGCTATGTCCGGGTCGAAATTGTAAGTGCGTACAATGACCTTCAGGTCCGGTCTGATGACCTTCAGCCTGGTTCTTAGTATGGAAGGAATGCGGCTGTCGCCTCCTCCTCCCATGCCGTGGATATATAAAATGTTCTTGCCTGCCATCTACTGTCTCTGAATAATGTTTCAAAGATAACTATTTATTTTTACCTTTGTAGATATGAAATTGCGTAGAATACGTCGGGCAATGTTGCTCCCGCTTTTTGCGGCGGTGGCCGGGTGTGGTATCAAGCAAACCGATACTGCAGATATCCTGCCTCTGGTCGAAAAGATAATTTCTGCCCCGCAATCTGCAGAATACCAGGTGCTTGGAGCAGTAGACCCGGGCTCTCCGAAGGGAAGCCTCACGATATTGGACTCTCCTGGACGCTGTGCCGGGTTGAGTGAGTATATGATGTGTGCTGACGCGTTCGACAATGTCGATGGTGTCCCGGCACCGGACGGATTGCCTGATTTCGCCGGCGAGACCATAACTTCCATTCTCGACATCGTCTATACTCCATACGGCCGCTTCATTTCTGCCGGCAATGTGGATGCTCTCAGGGAAGTGGCCGTCAGGGCCTCTTTGGCCGCCATCGACACATCTGCATGCCTCGGACCGTTTGACCATGAGTCGCGTTCCCGCAAGGAAAGGGCCAAATTGCTGATATTATCCTCGCCGTACATGGCCGCGCACGGCCTTTCCGATATCGATACCTTGTTCAGTGTGACGGGGGCGGAAGTGCCTGTTGTATGCCCGGCTGAAGCGATGGTGGAGCAACTGTTCGCCAGCCGTGCCGGTACGCTGAATGTCGGGGTCATGACTGATACGGCGACAGCGGAATCCGGCGTGCATCAGCTTGTATTCTCGAATGTCGCATCACGTCATGGAGATGTGTCTTCTGTATGTATCACCCTGCCTGTTCCGGTTTCCGGCTCCGAGGAAGATTGGGCTCCTGACATTTTGGGGGCATGGCTTGAGGCGTATGCCGCTTCTGGCCGCACGATACCTCTCACTGCGCTTCTGGTGGACGATATGTCTGTGTCTGCCGAGGATCTCCGTGCATCTCTGTCCCGGATCCAGTCGCTGCCGGAGGAGGAATATGTGTTCCTGCGGAAGTTCCTTGCCAAAGATTTCGAGATCATCGATTCCAGGGAGACTGCTGTCAGAGAATGCTACCATATACTTCGCGAAAGGAATCTTTTCACCCACAACATAGCATATCCGCATGCGGCGTCATACATCACTTCTCCGGAAGCAGGAAAATATGAACTGATGGATTTCAGTCAGACCGATCTTCCGGACAGCCTTTTGTTGGAAATGGAAGTGTCGGCGCCGAAAACTACGAAATCATATGTACAGAATCAGCATTTCTCCGGAGGAAATTGAATCCATGGAAATGAAGTCCTTCCCCGGTGAAATCATAGTGATAGACCGACAAGGATTAAAGTTCAGGAAAGCCCTGCAGTATCTAAAGGCTCAGACCGTACTCGGCTTCGATACGGAATCCCGCCCGAATTTCACCCCGCAGCACCATCACTACGGAGTATCGCTGCTCCAACTTTCCGGACCGGACAAGGCTTATCTTTTCCGAATCAAGAAACTGACTTTGCTCAAACGCCTGTTCAAGGTGCTCTCAGATGAAAACATAGTCAAGGTGGGGGCTGCTGTCAATGATGACATACGTGGACTCCAACGGTACTCCGATTTCGAACCGGCATCATTCGTCGACCTGCAGAAGATCGTCTGGGAATACGGAATCCGTGACAAGAGCGTGAAGAAGATGAGCGCCATCATACTGGGAATACGCATCTCCAAGACTCAGCAGTTGTCCAACTGGGAGGCTGACGAGTTGTCGGAAGCACAGCGGAAATATGCAGCGACGGATGCCTGGGTATGCCGTGACATGTATCTGAAACTTCTTGATTCTGAGAAGAATCCTCTGACACCTGAGCAGCTCGCACCTCCGTGCCAGCAGCCGAAGCCTTCAGAAGAGGCACCGGCCGCCAATGGTGTTGCGGCTCCTGTTGCGGATGCTGCACAGGTTCCTGCGAAGAAAAAGAAAAGACACAAGAGAAAAAAGAAAGTAATCAAAGATGACCAAAGTATATCTCAAGAAGGGTAGGGAAGACTCCTTGCTCAGGTTTCATCCCTGGGTGTTCTCGGGCGCCATAGCCCAGATCGTCGGTAACCCGTCGGAGGGCGATGTGGTCGCCGTTTATGCGTCAGACGGTTCGCTGATGGGCTGCGGGCATTACCAGATAGGCAGCATCGCTGTCCGTATCCTTGGATTCGGAGTCGACAGGATCGGGGACGGTTTCTGGGAAGAGATGATCGACCGCGCGTTGCATGTCCGCAGAGCGGCCGGATTGGTTGACAATCCGCAGACGAACTGCTACCGCCTTGTCCATGGCGAAGGAGACGGCCTTCCAGGCCTTATCGTCGACTATTATGACGGCGTGTGTGTGCTTCAGGCGCATTCCGTGGGCATGTTCCGCTGCAAGAAGCAGATTTGCGACGCTTTGCGCGCCGTTTACGGTGATTCGCTGAAGGCGGTGTATGACAAGAGCTCAGGCACGGCCCCGTTCAAGGCTGGCCTGGAACTCGTCGATGGTTATCTGTACAAGTGCGAGGGCTTCTCCGATGAAGAGCAGGTGGTCCTGGAAAATGGCAACAAGTTCATTGTCAACTGGACGGAAGGGCAGAAGACCGGCTTCTTCCTGGACCAGAGGGACAACCGCGCATCCGTGGGCCGTCATTCGGCCGGTCGGCGCGTGCTCAACCTTTTCTGCTATACGGGAGGTTTTTCTGTCTATGCTCTGGCCGCCGGTGCTGTGAGCGTGGATTCGGTGGACAGCTCCGCCAAGGCCATGTCGCTCGTGGACAGGAATGTGGAGATGGCCGGCGCATCGGACCGTCACACGAGTTATTGCTGCGATGCCATAGATTTCCTCAAGAATTCCCCGGAGGACAAGTATGATCTCATCATCGTCGACCCGCCGGCATTCGCCAAGCACAGGGGCGTGCTGGACAATGCCCTCCGCGCTTATCGCAGGCTGAACGCGGCCGCCATCTCGAAGGTCGCTCCGGGTGGGCTGGTGTTTACTTTCAGCTGCTCACAAGCGGTTGATAAAGAGGCTTTTGCGCTTGCCGTATTTTCGGCAGCCGCTCAGACCGGCCGTCGCGTGCGCATCCTCGACAGGATGAACCAGCCGGCCGACCATTCGGTGAGTGTATATCATCCGGAAGGTGAATATCTCAAAGGGCTATTGCTATATGTAGAATGATTTTTATATTTGTATCAAATTTTATAAAAAGATGAAAAAATTAGTTTCAATTTTCCTTTGCGTCAGCATGGTTGTGCTGACCCCAGGTTGTGCTACAATGTCAAAGCTCGCTGAGGGCTCATTGGTTGGTGGCGGTGCAGGTGCAGCAGCAGGTGCTGCTATCGGTGCAGTCGCAGGTAAGGATGGTAAGAGCGCTGCTATCGGCGCCGCTATCGGTACTGCAGTTGGTGCTGGCGTAGGTGCCATCATCGGCAAGAAGATGGACAAGAAGGCTGAGCAGCTCGCTCAGATCGAGGCTGCCCAGGTCGAGACTGTCGAGGATGCAAACGGCCTCGAGGCTATCAAGGTCACATTCGACAGCGGTATTCTCTTCGCTACCAACAAGGCCACTCTCAATGCAGAGTCAAAGGCTTCTCTCAAGGATTTCGCAGCCAAGATGGCTGACCTCGTCGACACTGACATCACCATCTACGGACACACTGACAACACTGGTACCGCAGCTGTAAATGAGAAGCTTTCTCTCCAGAGAGCTCAGGCTGTCGAGTCTTATCTCAAGTCTTGCGGTATTGCTGATTCACGCATGGTTGCAGAAGGCAAGTCATTCACAATGCCTGTCGCTTCCAATGAAACAGCTGAAGGTCGCGCCCAGAACCGCCGTGTCGAGATTTTCATCTCTGCAAACCAGGCTATGATCGACGCTGCTGCAGCCGAGGCTAAATAGTCAAAATAAATTTGGCGGATTGCAAAAGTATCCCTACCTTTGCAATCCCTTACGGTGCGTTGGCCGAGTGGCTAGGCGCAGGTCTGCAAAACCTGTCACAGTGGTTCGATTCCGCTACGCACCTCACGAAAACCTCAATGGAATACGTTCTGTTGAGGTTTTTCTTTTTGGGTTGATCTTTTTATTTGTCGAGGAAGGCGAGGATTTCTTCAAGGTCGCCTGAGACAAGGTCGAACAGCTTGTACA
>JAZQNI010000028.1:0-7569 GCA_045627265.1 Candidatus Cryptobacteroides sp. | reverse complement strand
GCCGGTGCAGGAGGCTTTCACCTCCGGCAGGCTGGTGATGCCGGCCGATGTCGTCGAAAGCGCCGGGGATGCAGCAATGGCCTGGGGGCAGAACCCGCTGAATTCGGCCCTTATCGTCATTTCTGCTGTCCTGCTGGCACTGAACCTGCGCAACATCTACCACATAGCGCCGCACGTCGCAAAGTGCATGTCACGCTGGCGCTGGAACCACACGGTCGAAGCCAGCATACAGCTCGGAAGGACGAGGGATACGGTCGCGATGCTGCTGGTCATCCCGATGTGCCTCGTGGCGGACAGATTCGGCCTGTTCAACGCTGAAATATTGCAGAGAGTGCCGGAAATGTGGAGCGCAGCAGCGGTCGTGGGAGTGTTCCTGCTGTTCATGGCCTGCAGATTCATCATCTACCAGATGCTCGAGACCAGGGCCAAGTCTCCAAGCACTTTCCTCGTGGCTCACAAATGCGGCAGGACCTACTTCATCCTTCTGGGAGCGGCAATCCTGGCCGCCGCTGGAATCTGTCTGGTGGCAGGGGCCCAAGATGCTGTCACAAAAAGAGTTCTGCTCATAGTCGCAGGAGCGGTCATTCTCGATTACTTGATCAACCGAGGGCAAATTTTATCATCCGTTTGCAATCCATTCGCAACATTTTTGTATCTTTGCGCCCTCGATTTCGTACCGGCAGGATTGCTGGTCGCCGCAAACATCCTTCTGTAGGGTATCAGAGGCTTGTCCGGCATCGAAGAACTGAATATGGGAGAAATAAAGAAGATATTGATTTCACAGGCCGCGCCCCTCAACATGGCGCCTTACACTTCACTGACAGAGAAATACGGAGTCGAGATCGATTTCACTCCATTCTTTGTGGTGGAGCCTTTGTCTTCCCGTGAATTCCGAGCACAGAGAGTCAACATCCTCGACTATTCGGCAGTTGTGTTCTCTTCCCGCCACGCGATCAACGCGTTTTTCCAACTGTGCGAAGAACTGAGGGTCAAAGTTCCGGAGACCATGAAATACTTCTGCACGACGGAAGCGGTTGCCATGTACCTCCAGAAGCACATCGTCTACCGCAAGCGCAAGATCTTCTTCGGTGACGGCACTCCGGCATCTATTATTTCGCTCATAGGCACCAAGCACAACTCCGAGAAGTTCCTCATCGCCACCTCCGATTCGTCGAACAACGAGTCGATGACAAGGCTCTTCGACGAGAAAGGCCTCGCATACCAGACAGCCGTGTTTGTCAAGAGCGTATCCCAGGACCTCAAGAACCTGGACCTTACAAGTTTCGACCTCGCCATACTCTACAATCCGGCAGACGTCAAGTCACTCTTCGAGAACTTCCCTGATTTCAAGCAGGACAAACTGAGATTCATCTCCTACGGCAAGACCATTGTCAAGGCGATGGAGGACGCAGGCCTCGACATCGCACTCAAGGCTCCTACACCTGAAGCAACTTCGGCGGCAAAAGCCATCGAACTCTATATCAAGCAATTAGGCTAAAATGACACCTGACCGTGGCAATACCCTCCCGAAGAAGGAGAGGCTTCACGGCACACGCGGCATCTCCGAACTTATGGCACACGGCCGATGGGGCAGCTGCGGGTGCTTCAAGTATTGCTGCCTTGCCGGCAACGGTGAAGACCATGACAGGCTGATGATCTCCGTCCCCAAAAAGCATTTCAAGCGCGCGGTGAAGCGCAACCTGCTCAAGCGCAGGATCAGGGAAAGCTACAGGACCCAGAAAGCGCTGCTGCACTGCAACGCCGGCCCGGCCGACCTGATGCTTGTCTACAACACAGGGGAAATACTGGATTCCGAGCAGATCAGGACAACGGTCGCAACTATCCTCAACACCGTAAGCGAATGGAAATAAAAAAGATCCTCGCATTCCCGTTCATCCTGCTGATAAAGTTCTACCAGCTCTGCATCTCCCCGCTCAAACCGCCGACCTGCAGGTTCACGCCGACCTGCTCCCAATATGCACTGGAAGCATTCCGCAAATATGGTCCGCTGAAAGGATTCTGGCTGGCGCTCAAGAGGATATTGCGCTGCCATCCGTGGGGCGGTTCGGGCTACGACCCGGTGCCATAGTGCCTCCGGATAAAGCTTTCTTGCCTCCTAGTCAAGTTTGAGCACGGCCATGAAGGCGCTCTGAGGCACCTGGACGGTGCCGATCTGGCGCATCCTCTTCTTGCCCTCCTTCTGTTTTTCGAGCAATTTGCGCTTACGCGTGATATCTCCGCCATAGCATTTGGCGGTGACGTCCTTGCGTACCTGCTTGACGGTCTCGCGCGCTATGATCTTGGCGCCTATCGCAGCCTGGATCGGGATGTCGAACTGCTGACGAGGGATCAGGTCCTTCAGCTTGACACACATCTTCCGGCCGAAATCGTAGGCATTGTCCTCATGAATGAGGGACGAAAGCGCATCGGCCGGCTCGCCGTTGAGCAGGATGTCGAGGCGCACAAGCCTCGCCGGACGATATCCGGTCACATGATAGTCGAACGATGCATATCCTTTGGAGATGGTCTTGAGCATGTCATAGAAGCCGAAGACGATCTCGGACAGAGGCATGTCATAGTTCAGCTCGACACGGTCCGATGTGATGAAATGCTGGCTGGTCAGGGTGCCTCTGCGGTCCAGGCAGAGTTTCATGATCGCCCCGAAGAAATCGGCCTTGGAAATGATCTGGGCCTTGATATAAGGCTCCTCGATATGGTCGATGAGTGTCGGTGCCGGCATTCCGGAAGGATTGTGGACGTTCATCACTTCACCCTGGGTGGTGAACACCTTGTATGAGACATTCGGGACGGTGGTGATCACGTCCATGTTGAACTCGCGGAAAAGCCTCTCCTGCACAATCTCGAGGTGGAGCAGGCCGAGGAAGCCGCAGCGGAAGCCGGAGCCGAGTGCGAGCGAGGATTCCGGTTCATAGACGAACGAAGCGTCGTTCAGCTGGAATTTCTCAAGCACGGTACGCAGTTCCTCGAACTTGGAGGCATCGACAGGGTACATGCCGGCGAACACCATAGGCTTCACCTCCTCGAATCCGGCGATGGCCTTGGCACAAGGGGTCTCAGCATGCGTGATGGTATCACCCACCTTCACCTCAGTGGCACTCTTGATGCCGGATATGATGTATCCTACGTCTCCGCAGGCAATTTCATCCTTAGGGTGCAGTTTCATCTTCAGGACGCCTATCTCGTCCGCTTCATACTCCATGCCGGTATTGAAGAACTTGACTTTGTCGCCTTGGTGGACCGATCCGTTCACGACCTTGAAATACGCGATGACGCCTCGGAAAGGATTGAACACGGAGTCGAAGATCAACGCCTGGAGCGGAGCATCCGGATCCCCCACCGGGGCGGGTATCTTCTCCACGATGGCATCGAGTATAGGCGGCACACCCTCGCCGGTCCTGGCAGACACTCTGAAAACGTCTTCCGGATCGCAACCGATCAGGTCGCAGATCTGGTCCGTCACGACCTCCGGCTGGGCAGCCTCCATGTCTATCTTGTTCAGGACAGGAATGATCTCCAGGCCATGGTCGATGGCCAGATAAAGATTGGAGATGGTCTGGGCCTGGATGCCCTGGGTGGCATCCACCACGAGAAGTGCCCCTTCGCATGAAGCGATGGACCTCGAAACTTCATAGGAAAAGTCCACATGTCCCGGCGTGTCGATGAGGTTGAGAAGATATTTCTCCCCCTTGTACATGTACTCCATCTGGATGGCGTGGCTCTTGATGGTGATGCCCTTTTCCTTCTCAAGGTCCATGTCATCAAGCACCTGGTTTTCCATGTCCCTCTCGTTCAGGGTGCTGGTGAGTTCCAGGAGCCTGTCGGCCAAGGTACTCTTGCCGTGGTCGATATGCGCGATGATGCAGAAGTTCCGAATATGTTTCATATATCTTTATCCTATAAAGTATGCAAATATAACTCAATTTTTTGTAGCTTTGCACAATTGTGAATTCAACAACAAACTATAATTTATGGCAAACATCGACAAATTGACAGAAATCGCTTCGCAGGTGCGCAGAGACATCGTCAGAATGGTCAATGCAGCCGGTTCCGGCCATCCGGGCGGATCAGTTGGCAGCACAGACATCATGACAGCCTTGTTCTTCGAAGTGATGAAGCAGAACCCTGAGACCTGGACAAGAAGCGCCAAGGGACAGGATGCATTCATTCTTTCAGCAGGACACCTCGCTCCTGTATATTACTCGATCCTTTCAAGGGCCGGCTACTTCCCTAAGGAAGAGCTCGGAACCCTCCGCAAGTTCGGCTCCCGTCTGCAGGGTCACCCGTCCACCGAGGCCAAGCTTCCTGGCATCTTCATGCCTTCAGGATCACTCGGACAGGGACTATCAGCCGCTGCCGGCATCGCCCTTTCCAAGAAGATGGACGGCGCTGACGAGTGCGCATTCGTCCTCTGCGGAGACGGCGAGAGCGAGGAAGGACAGATCTGGGAGGCAGCGATGTTCGCACTTCACCACAAGCTCGACAACCTCATCGCGATGACTGACTGGAACGGCCAGCAGATCGACGGTCCTACCACCACCATCACCGGCATCGAGGCTCTCGACGCCAAGTGGAAGGCATTCGGATGGAACGTGATCATCGCAGACGGTCACGATTTCAACGCCATCCTCGACGCATTCGCACAGGCAAAGGCCAACATCGGAAGCGGCAAGCCGACGATGATCCTCTTCAAGACCGAGATGGGTCACGGAATCGACTTCATGGCTGGTACGCACAAGTGGCATGGCAAGGCTCCGAACGCAGACGAGACTGCAGCCGCTCTCGCACAGCTCAAGGAAACTTTGGGAGACTTTTAATGGAGGACTGACTTATGAAGAAATATATCGATACAGGTAAAATCGACACCCGCAGCGGTTTCGGAGCAGGCCTCCTCGAGGCAGGAAAGCAGGACGAGAGAGTCGTAGCGCTCACAGCAGACCTCAAAGGTTCCCTCAAGATGGGTGACTTCGCCAAGGAGTTCCCGGACAGATTCATCCAGTGCGGTATCGCAGAGGCCAACATGGTAGGCGTGGCATCAGGTCTCGCCATCACAGGCAAGATTCCGTTCTGCGGCTCATTCGCAGAGTTCATCTCCGGCCGCGTATATGACCAGATCCGCCAGGAAGTCGGCTACGGCCACACCAACGTCAAGCTCGCATCTTCACACGCAGGTGTGACCCTCGGCGAAGACGGTGCGACACACCAGACAATGGAGGATATCGCCCTTATGAGAGCTATCCCGGGCATGGTCGTCATCAATGCATGCGACTTCAACCAGACCAAGAACGCCACCATCGCGGCAGCCAAGTACGAAGGTCCTTGCTACCTGCGTTTCGGCCGTCCTAACTGGCCTAACTTCACCGGTGCGGACGAGCCGTTCGAGATCGGCAAGGCATACGTGATGAACGAAGGCACTGACGTGACAATCATCGCCAGCGGTCACATGGTTTGGGAGTCCCTCCAGGCAGCAGAAGCCCTTGAAAGCGAAGGCATCAGCGCCGAGGTCATCAACCTCGCGACCATCAAGCCTCTCGATGAGGCGGCAGTCATCGCTTCCGCAAAGAAGACCGGTGCAGTCGTAGTGGCCGAAGAGCACAACTGCGCAGGCGGTATCGGCGAACTCATCGCCGGCGTCCTTGCAGCCAACTCTCCTGCTCCTATGGAGTTCATCAACGGCAAGGACAAGTGGGGGCAGTCAGGCAAGCCTGCAGAGCTGCTCGCCGCATACGGACTTGATGCCGCACACATCGCAGAAGCTGCCCGCAAAGCTGTCAGCAGGAAATAATCATGTCCGGCGAGGAGATTCTGGCCATCTATCGTGGTGGCGACAGGGAGCGTGCCTTCCGTGAGCTCGTCAATGAATACAGCGAGCGTCTCTACTGGCACATACGCGACCTTGTCGGCTCACATGATGACACAGACGATCTCCTGCAGGACGTATTCGTCAAGATATGGGCTGCGCTTCCCTCTTTCAGAGGTGACGCGCAGCTCTTTACTTGGATATACCGCATTGCGACCAACGAGGCCATCTCGTTCTTGAAGAAGCAGAAACTCAGGTCCTTCTTCAAGCGCGAGGACGGCACAGGCGACGAGGCAGAGAAAATCCTGGCCGATGATCCGGCATTCAGCGGGGACGAGACACAGAGACTTCTCAGCGTGGCGATCTCAAAACTTCCGCCGAAGCAGAAGGCGATCTTCTGCATGCGGTATTATGACGAGATCAAGTACAGCGAGATCGCGGAGATTCTTGGTGGCACCGAGGGCTCCGTCAAGGCATCGTACCATTTCGCGTACGAAAAAGTCAAGGAATTCATGCTCAAGCATCTGCCTGAGTAATTTTTATTTTTTTGCAGTCTGGTTTTAAACTTTCGCATGTCCATTCAGTCTTAATGAGTGCAGATGCAGGACAAAATATGAACATTTTGGAAGACAAAGAGCTCAGGAGACGGACATCATCCGTACCTGTAGGTTATTTCGAGAGTCTCCAGGACAGACTCTCCAAGATCCCGGAAATGCAGGTCGACAGCAGACCGGGGCTTTGGGACAAGATGAAGCCTGCGATGGCTCTGGCCGCAAGTTTCGTCGCCGCACTGATCATCGGCGGACTGATCCTGACCAAGACGGCAGGGCCGCGCATCGAGAGTGTCTCATATGAGCAGCTGGCTTCCGCAGACCTTATCCCGCATACTGAACCAGAGATTTATTTTGGATATTAAACGTTTGAACCATGAAGAAAGTTTATTCCATCCTTTGCATCCTGTTGGCATTGACAGTTTCTGCCAACGGTTTTGCCCAGAAAAGAAATGGAGACTGGCATCAGAAGATGCAGGCGGAGAAGACCGCTTATCTTACCACGGCCATGGGGCTCACTCCGGCTGAGGCCGAGGTGTTCTGGCCTGTGTACAACCAGTATTCCGCTGAGAAACACGAGGCGCTCAAGGCCGTGAAATCCAGCTACAAGGCTCTTCACGAGGCTATCGACGCTCAGAAAGATGAAAAGGAGATCGCGGATCTGCTCAATGCCTATGTCGAGGCGTCCAAGCTTCCGTCCCAGATCGAAGCCGACTATGCCGGCAAGTTCGCCAAGATCGTCTCCGCCAAGAAGACTGCGCTGCTGTATATCGGCGAAGAGTCTTTCAGGAAGATGCAGTTCCAGAGATTCCAGGGTGCAGGGCACAATGGCCAGGGAATGCATGACGGTCAGAGACCTGGTGGTGGCAGGCCTCAGGGTGACGGCCACGGCATGGGTCACAAACCTGTACAGCAGTAGCTTCTTTCGCAATCGCACTAAGAGGGGTTCCTTCCGGGACCTCTCTTTTTCATTTCATACTTGTCCCTGCGCCCGGCTGTTGCGTTCCGGCATAGTTTTTCTGCGCCCGGTTTTCGCGTTCCGCAAGTGTTTTGCTTGCCCCGGCTTCTCCGTTCCGCAAAAGCTTTTGGACTCGGCTTCACGCGGCTGCGCTGCTGCCAGAAGGGCGCAAAAGTTTTTGCCCATCGCTCCGCTCGGGAATGCGCCCTTCTGTCACAGCTCCGCCTTCGTTCCGCCGTGAG
>JAZQNI010000027.1:0-19794 GCA_045627265.1 Candidatus Cryptobacteroides sp. | reverse complement strand
GAATCCTTCACTTCTATGGATGTGATTTTGTCCACATAAGGGGCTAACTCACTGTAGAGCATTTCCACCAGTTCCAATTCCTTCCCGTCCATCAACTCTTTTTGGATAATCCTCGCCTCGTCCTTCGCTGCGACTATCTTCTGCTGGCCGCTTCTGCGGCCTTTGAAAACAGGTGACCAAGAATCATTTGTTGGCCTCCCGGTCTTTTCTGTATGTATTTTGGATCATTGGAAATCCAGCGGGCCGAATGATTCCGTGTTGAATGTGACGACCATGTAGAGCTGGTTGCGATAAGATGCGGTCGCATAGTAGTAGCCGCAATCCTCCAATGTTGCAAGCTTCCGGACAGAAATGGTCCGATCGTACTGGTTTCCGTCAAGTTTGACTTCCGAGATATCTATGTACTTCCTTGGTTTGTCCGGAGTGTTCATCAGGTAGAGACGTCCACTGCGGGTGAAGAACCACGGGCGGGAATTACCATCAGGAATGGCCGCCAAAGGGCCCCAGAGCCCTTTTTTGAGGTCGTAATACGAAAGCAGAAGGGTGAATATGCCATAGTTCTGCCGGCAGGCCACGTAGAGTTTCCCATCTTTGATGATGGAAGAGATCTCGGCCATTCCGTCCCGGTTGAAAGGAGGCATGGCGACAAATTCCATCACCCTGAAATCCTTTGTCCGGACGATGAGCCCGTTGCTTCCCGTCTTTCCGGCACAGGCCAGGGTAGCATACCACCAGCCCTTGTACTTGCTCCACTGCGAGACGAGCTCCAGTATGTTGTCCTTGATTTGAGGAGCGACTCCTCCTTCGCTCTCTATGATCTTGCTGACGGCCTTGATGGTGAAAGGCTCCACTTCCCCCTTGTACTTGATCATGCATTCCGCATCTCCGGAGAATTTCCCGGTACGGACATTGAAATCGGTCTTGAACAGGTGTGCGATGTCGTCGGTTTCGGGCAGGAACTGGAAAGTCAAGTGGATGACATCCCCCTCCATGCACATCGAGTTGTCCTTGAAGATTGATGCCGCCTTGTAGCCGAGGAAAGAGTCCCCAAGACCGCCGATGCGGTGATATACGACATCATTTTCTGGGGAAAAATCCTCAGCGCAGACCCTTTCGACAGGGAAACAGGCCAGGGTGACCTCGCTTGTCTCGGACCTCAGCCTCTCGTTGCCGCTTCCATGGTTCTGCAGGAAAGAAGCATAGCAGTTGCCCTTTTTGTCGATGACCAGCTGCCCCATGTGGGAGTACTGGATCGAGTCCAAGGTGATCCTGCGGAGCTGCTCTCCCGAAGTCTGTGCATCGGCAGACGGGGCGGCCAGGCAGAGTGCGGCAGCAATCAAGATGAAGGTATGTTTCAAAACAGAATGGATCATAATACGGGGTGATATAAGGCAAAAGTAGTGTTTTATAGCGGATAAATCCTTATTTTAGCAACAAATAAATGATACTATGAAAGGACTGCTCAAAACTGTTTTTCTGTTTCTGGCGATAATGGCGCTGACGGCAGCGACTCCGGCGCAGCGCATAGGCCGCCGTTCGAAATGCGACGTCTATCTGCTTATCGGCCAGTCGAACATGGCCGGTCGCGGTGATATGATACCGCAGGATACCATTGACCGTTTCGACGGCATATTCCTGCTGGACGGCGAAGGACGGCCGGTACCGGCATCCAACCCGTTCAACCAATATTCGACCATACGCAAGGAGATGCGCAAGCAGCAGATCAATCCAGGAGTCGGCTTCTCGCTGTTCATGCGCGGGCACACAAAGCACAAGATACTGCTCGTGGTCAATGCCCGCGGCGGATCCAGCCTCGACCAATGGATGCCGGGGACAGACTTCATGAATGATGCGGTCCGCCGCACCAGACAAGCTGGGAAATACGGCCGTTTGAAAGGCATACTCTGGCATCAGGGCTGCAGCGATTCGTCCGATCCGCTGCGCGAAAGCTATATGGACCGGCTCGAAGTTTTCGTGTCCGCATTGAGGGATTCGCTTGATGCACAGACTGTTCCGTTCATCGCCGGGGAGCTGCCCGAATGGCGTCCAAGCAGTCCGAAGTTCAATGAGATGATCTCCAGGATCAGCGAACGCATCCCATATTCCGCGTGCGTCTCGAGCCGGGGATGCACCCGCCGCGGCGAATTGTCGGACCCGCATTTTTCGCGTGAGGGACAGTTGCTGCTCGGCCGCAGATACGGCGAGAAGATGCTTGAAATGCAGTCGTCCGTACGCCGGAAAGCGGAATAGCCGATACCGTCCGCACTTCGGCACAATAATTGACTATGCATATCCGGCCGGATCCAGGCGGTCCGGCAATCAGCAACAACAGCCCGATGGATAGCAGGATAGCGATATTGGTACTTGGAATGATGCTTGCGGCATCATCCGGCCTTCGTGCGCAGGAGGCGACCGTCATCGACGGACCGGCCGTCAAACTCGATGAGCCCGCCAAAAGCAGGACCGGCGCTCCCCTGCCCGCTTTCATGGCCCCCTACGGCAATGCCTTGTACCGCAATCCCCTGCCGCCACTCCTGACGGTCGACGATTTCCGCGAGACCAAGGACCAGCGCGCCTTCCGGCTCAACAAAGCCGCATATTTCGATGTGATGTCAGCCACGGACCAATACCTGCGCAATTACAGGATAGGAATGCTGCCTTCCGTCTGGGACCAGGCCCTGTCCCTCTCCCGCTTGTTCTTGAGCGCGCCGCTGTCCGTTCCGTTCGGCTATGTGCCGATGATGAATCAATCCAACTACTTCGCCATCAGTCTGATACCCGGCTGGGCCCCGGATCCCGATGCAGACAAATACAGCCCCGAGAACATTCCTCAGTGCATAAATCTGGAATATGATTTCGCGACAGGCACCTACAAGCGCGTGATGGTGGATTGGGAGACCGTCGTCAAGAACCAGCAGAATTTCACTCCAGGCAACCGCTACCTCAACAGCCCTCCTCCGAAAGTTCCTCTCAACAACGTCGAACGCCGTGTCTTCGGCATGTAGGATGCCGGCGTGATGGACCCTGTCAGTCCTCCTCTTTCCAACCTTGGGCGCGGACAGGCATCTCGAGTCCGTCCGGGGTAACGAGCACCGTACCTGCCTCAGGCAGCGCCAGGTGGCCGATGATGTCGAAAGTCTGGAATTCGCGGCGGAACTTCTCCAATGACAGGATAGGGACGGTGAAAAGCAACTTGTAGTCGTCTCCCCCGTTCATCGCAGCCGAGATCGGGTCGATGTCGAGCTCCTTGCCGAGCTGGAATGAATTGCCTTCGAACGGAATCTTGTCAGCATAGATCTTGACGCCGAGCCCCGAATCCCGGGACAACTTCTTGACAGCATCCGCCAGTCCCCCGTTGACGAAATAACCGTATGACGGATATATCTCCGCCTCCTCGAGCGCCGACACGATTCCGGCGTTCAGCTCAGGTTTCAGGTAAGCGCCGACCAGCATGCGGTACGTTTCGAGCGAAGGGTGTTCGGCCACGTTGCTCTCAAAGGCCTTTTTCTCGTTCTCGAGCACCCGGAAACCAAGATATGCGGCACCAAGGCTGCCGGAGACGCAGACGAGGTCCTTGCTCTTGGCCTTTGACCTCCTCACGCCGGTAAGCTGCGAGCAGATACCTGTGGCACTGACGCTGATGGACAGACCGTTACGCGAAGGCACCAGGTCGAGAGCGACTTTCTTGTATCCGTGCTCCTTGGCTGCGGTCACGATCCCCTGCCAGATCTTGCTGATTTCGGCGAAATCCAGTTTGGCGGAAATGCCCAGCACCACGCTCAGCACCTCAGGATGCGACATTTCAGCATAAAGCTCGCCTGTGACAGAGAGCACGCTCTTGTATCCAAGATGCTGCAGAGGGAAGTACACGAGATCGAAATCCACGCCCTCGAGCAGGAGCTTCGACGCTATGGTGCAATACCCTTTGGCGGCCATCTCCGTGAATGCGCTCTCGAACGCCTTGTACGGCGTCCCTTCATACAGCCTTCTGATGGCTTCGACTTTTCCTATATCCGAAAACCTGGTTTCCTCCATGACAGTTCAGTTTTATTTCTTGCAAAAATACAATTATTATTTCGTAAATTTGTATGATTGGTGATAAGCATCAGACAATGGACAAGATACTCAGAAAATGCCTCGTGGCGGCACTCTCGATGGCGGCTCTGCTGCCGGCAGCCGCGAAAGACAAGGACAACAGCATCGACGTGATGTCCTTCAACATACGCACATCAGAAGCCAAGGACGGCACCAACTCCTGGGATTTCAGGGCGCCGGCCGTGCTGGAGATGATCAAGGACCAGGCTCCGGACATCCTCGGCCTGCAGGAGGCTACAGAGATGCAGGTCAAGATGCTGGACTACTTCCTCGATGACTATAAGTCCGTCGGAGTGGGCCGCGAAGATGGCAAGAAGGACGGCGAGCACATGAGCATCTATTACAACAAGGGCGTCGTCTCCCTCAGCAAATGGGGCACGATATGGCTCTCCGAGACGCCTGACAAGCCGTCCAAGGGCTGGGATGCCGCATACAAGCGCACGGCCACCTGGGCGCTGTTCAAAGACAAGGACACCGGCAGCAGGTTCTACTGCGTCAACACCCATCTCGACAACGAAGGCTCCCAGGCCAGGGAAGAAGGGCTGAAACTCATATTGTCCGAAGTCGCTGGGATGAACGCTGAAAATCTCCCCGTCATCCTTATGGGAGACTTCAACATGACTCCGGAGAATCCTGCTCTGGACGTACTCAAGGGCAAGATGTTCAATGCCAGGTACACGGCCGTCAAGACCGATGACCTCGACTCGGCCAACACCTGGGGCAAGTCGTTCTCCAAGATCGACTACATCTGGTACAAGAACTTCAGCAGCTGCGTGGAGTACGAGACTCTGACCAAGTCATACGAAAACAGGACTTACATCTCTGATCACTTCCCGATCAAAGCCAAACTGATATTCTGACAAAATATGAAAAAGCTTGCTTTCATCTTATCGGCAATAATCATCTTTTCGGCACAATCGTTTGCGCAGCCGAAATATGTTTTCTATTTCATCGGCGACGGAATGGGCGTCAATGTGGTGCAGCTCACGGAGATGTACCTGGCGTCGATGGAAGGGGAGCTCGGCGTCAAGCCTCTCTCCTTCTCGCAGTTCCCCGTGGTGTCGTTCGGCACCACCTATTCGGCCAACTCCAATGTCACTGATTCTGCCGCATCAGGCACGGCGCTCGCCACCGGCACCAAGACTCACGACCGCTATATAGGCGTGGACCCGGACGGCGGCAGGCTCACTTCGATAGCGGAACGCGCGGCGAAGGCCGGCAAGAAAGTCGGCATCACCACCTCGGTCGGCCTGAATCACGCAACTCCGGCCGCGTTCTACGCCCATCAGCCGGACAGGAAGCTGTTCTACCGCATATCTATGGACATGCTCGAGACCGGCTTCGACTTCTACGCCGGGGCGTTCCTCGAGAAGCGCAACAGGCTCGAGGACGGCACTAAGGTGCGCGACATCCGTGAAGTGATACCAGAATACGGTTTCACGCTCGTGAACGGAGTCGAGGGTTTCAAGGAGCATATGGACTCCGCCGACAAGATCGTCATGCTGCCCGCAAAGGGGAAGGGGATGACCTACGGCATCGACCGCAAGGCACTCGGAGGCGAGCGTCTGACTCTGGCCGAGATCACGGAATCGGCTATCTCATTCCTGCAGAAAGGCAGGAGCAAGGGCTTCTTCCTGATGGTCGAAGGTGGTGACATCGACGGCGCCGAGCACGGCCATGACGCGGCCACGGCCATCCACGAAGTGCTGGACTTCGACGATGCCGTTCAGGTGGCGATTGAATTCTACAAGAAGCACCCGAAAGAGACGCTCATCGTGGTGACGGCCGATCATGAGACCGGTGGTCTGGCGCTCGATCCCGACACGCCGGCCGATCTGGCGCTGCTCTCGAACCAGAAAATGTCGCAGGAGCGCACGTCGTCCATCTTTTCCAAGATGATCAAGGAGCGTGAGCCGGACGTGCTTTCATGGGAGGAGACCAAGGACTTCCTGTCCGAGTATTTCGGTCTCTGGACGAAGGTGCCGGTGAGCTGGGAGCAGGAGAAGTGGATCCACGACGCGTACGAGTTCACAGTGGCCAAGAAAGACCCCGGCCATGCAATCGACCTCTATGCCGACAACGCCATCGTGATCGCCAGGGCGGTGCAGACCCTCGCCGAGAATGCGCGCGTGCACTGGGCCACCTCGCATACGGCCGGCATGGTGCCGACCTACGCTTTGGGCGTGGGAGCGGAGCAGTTCTCCGCCAAGATGGACAACACGCTGATTCCGCAGATCATTGCACGAGTAGCAAAATATTGAAAATCAATAATATATGAAAAGACTAATCATATTCCTTACCGCGCTGTCGATCTCTCTGGCAGCATCCGCACAAGCCAAGTACGTGTTCTATTTCATCGGTGATGGCATGGGCGCCAACCAGGTGCAGCTCACCGAAATGTTCCTTGCCGCATCGAAAGGGGAGCTGGGCATCGAGCCGCTCTGCTTCGGCCAGTTCCCGGTCGCCACGATGTCCACGCATTTCTCAGCCAACTCCGATGTCACAGATTCCGCAGCATCCGGCACCGCCCTGGCGACAGGACACAAGACCAAGAACAGCCGCATCGGCATGAGCGCGGACGGAAGCGAAAAGCTGACCAACATCGCCGAAATGGCCAAGGCGAACGGCAAGAAGGTGGGAGTTGTGACGACTGTCGCCATCAACCATGCCACTCCGGCCGCGTTCAGCGCACATCAGAAAAACCGCGACATGTACTATGAGATAGCGCAGGACATGATTGCCAACGGATTCGATTTCTACGGAGGTTCGCGCATATACAACGAATGCGAGACCTTCGACGGCAAGCCTGCTGATCCGATCAGACCTCAGTTCGAGGCCGCCGGATACACCATCTGCAATGTCGAGGGCTTCAAGGAGAACTGGCAGACCGCCGACAAGATACTGATGCTTCCGGCCGAAGGACAGAGCGTAAAGTACAGGATCGACGCGCTCAACAATGCACCGGAGAAGAACCTGACCCTCAAGGAGATGGTCGAGTCCGCGGTCACCTTCCTCATGAAGGACAACAAGAAAGGCTTCTTCCTGATGGCCGAAGGCGGTGAGATCGACCATACCTGCCACAGCCATGATGCCGCAGGCACCGTTCAGGAGGTCATAGACCTGGATGAGGCGGTCAAGGTGGCATTCGAGTTCTACAAGAAACATCCGAAACAGACCCTCATAGTCGTTACTGCGGACCACGAGACCGGAGGCCTCGTGCTGGACCCGGGCAAGCCGAAGTCCTTTGCCCGTCTCGGCCTGCAGAAATGCAGCAAGAATGCCATGACCGACCAGCTCAGGCAGATGATGGCGGACAGCGACAAGCCTCTCAGCTGGGAGCAGGTCAAGGCTTTCATCTCCGAGAACACCGGACTCTGGAAGGAGATCGGCGTGAGCTGGGAGGATGAAAAGGCCATCCGCGACATCTATGAGGAGACCCTTGCCAAGCAGCAGTCCGGCCACGATGTCGATCTCTACTCCGACAATGACCAGCTGATCTCCAAGGCGGTCGAAATCGCCAATGACAAATGCAGCGTCCACTGGCATGGACACCATACGGCATGCTACACCCCGGTGTTCGCGATCGGAGCCGGCTCATCACTTTTCACCCACAAGACAGACAATGCAGAAGTGCCGATGCTCATCAAGCAGGCGGCGGCTTATAAATAACGGGATATGAAAAAGACAGCGTTGATTATTTCCCTGATGGTCGGAATGGCATTTTCCGCCATGGCTCAACACAGGACCGTCTATTACATTTCGCCGGAAGGCAACGATGACAATCCGGGCACGGAGCAGCAACCTTTCGCCTCGATGGAGAGAGCGGTCGATGCCGTGTACCAGACCAGCGGGCCGGTCGTGCTCGAATTTGCCGGAGGATTGTATGAGATGGAAGACAAAGTGACCCTCGAAAAGCGCGACAATGTCACTTTCAGGGCCCAAGGAGACGCCTTGCCGGTGTTTGTGGGCAGTAAGGCCGTCGGAGGCTGGAAGCGCGTCACAAGCCGCGCAATCCTGAACAAGGTCTCTCCGGAAGCCCGCAAGAGGCTGGTCGTGACAGACCTCTCCAAGCAGGGGATCGAGAACCTCGGAGACCCTCTCAAGACGGGCAAGCGGCCGCTGCTGTACTGCGACGGGGTGGAGCAGAAGCTCGCCCGCTACCCGAATGAAGGCTTCGTCTATGGCGGCAAGGCTCTCGGACAGACCATCATCCCGCCATTCGCAAACGGCAACACAGGCGCTGAGGAGCCGATTTTCGAATACACCGATCCGCGCATCGACCGCTGGACGGCCGAAAAGGACCCGAAGGTCGGCGGCTATTTCTTCTGGGATTGGGCGGATTCGTACCATGCGATCGACAGCATCGATGTCAAGAACCGCGTGATGACCGTCAAAGGCGGCGACATGTTCCGCCACGGCCTGCGCTTCTTCGGGCTGAACCTGCTCTGCGAGATCGACGAGCCTGGCGAATGGTACATCGACCGCACGGATTCCAAGCTCTACTGGTTCCCGCCGGTGGGAGTCGATCCGGTCAAGGGCAACGCCGACATACGCCTCACCACACTCGGCAGCAAGTTCATGCTCAACTTCATCAACTGCTCCGGCATCACGGTTGAAGGTCTGTGCTTCCGCCAGTCGAGAGGCGGTGCGATACTGGTCGAGGGTGGCGAGAACGACCGCATCCTGGACTGCCTGATCGAGGATTTCGGCTCTCTGGCCGTGCTCGTCAAGGGCGGTTTCCGTCATTTCATCGACGGTTGCGTGATGCGTCATCTGGGTGCCGCCGGCGTGCAGCTCCAGGGCGGCGACCGCAGGAATCTGATTCCGGCCGGACATGAGATGTCCAACACCCTGATCGAGGACTGGGAGCGCTTCAAACGCACCTACAGCGGCGCCTTCACAGCCTCAGGATGCGGCATCTACCTGCATCACTGCGAGTTCTGCGATGCTCCGTCATCCGCATTCTCGCTCGAGGGCAACGACCTCATCGCCGAGTTCAACTATATCCACGAAGTCGGCAAGGAGTCCGATGACCAGGGCGGTTTCGACCTCTACCTCAACCCGTCCATGCGCGGCCTCGTGATGCGTTATAACTACTGGCAGGACATCCAGGGCGGCACCCATTACGGAGTGGCCGGCATACGCCTCGACGACCTCATCACTGGAGTCCAGATCTACGGCAACGTCTTCGAACGCTGCGGCTCCAGGGAGTTCGGCGCCGTCCAGATCCACGGAGGCAGCGAGAACATGATCGAGGACAACCTCTTCTTCGACTGTCCTATGGTCGCATCCGTCGCGCCTTATGACGTCAAGGAGTGGCACGAGACCTACGACAGCATACACAGGATAATGTTCGAGGAAGTCGACATCCACTCCGCGGAGTACCTCAGACGCTATCCGGAGATCCGCGAGTTCGGCAAGAACATCAACGTCAACATCTTCAGGAACAACCTTGCCGTCGATTGCGACCAGTTCATCTTCCACGCACTCGCATCCCACAAGCTGAAGGAGCCTACTCCTCAGATCGAGTCCAACAACCATATGGTCAAGTCCGAAGGCCGCACCCCTGAGCAATTCTGCACCGCGGAAGTGCTGCATCCTCTCGGCATCAAGACCATTCCTGTACAGGAGATGGGTATCAAGACAAACAAACTTCTCGGCAAATGAAAAGAATGATGATAGCGGCCGCCGTCCTGCTGCTGGCCGCCTGTGCAAAAGATGCCCCGACGGGGCTCAAGGTCGAGGGACGCACCGATCCGGAGGGCATAGGCACCCTCCAGCCGCGTTTCTCCTGGATTTCTCCGGTGGCCCAGGAGGCGTACAGGATACAGGTGGCGGACTCCCGCAAGGGGTTCGGACACCGTAGGTCGCGCGTCTGGGATTCGGGCGCGGTCGAGTCGGGGGAGAGCGTGATGGTGCCGTTCGGAGGACCGGAGCTCGGGTTCGAGACCGACTGCTACTGGCGCGTCAGAGTCAAGGGCGAAGGTGGCAGGTCGGCCTGGAGTGCTCCTGCGCATTTCTCCACAGGACTGGATTCCACGGCCTGGGGAGGCGCGCAATGGATAGGCAAGGATGAGAACGTGGGCGACAACGTGACCAAGCTCGCTGCCCGCTATCTGCGCCGCGAGTTCAGCCTCCGCTCCAAGGTGGAGAGCGCCAAACTGTATTTCTGCGGCCTCGGGATGGGCCTTGTGACCGTCAACGGGGAACGCGTGTGCGAAGATGTGTACGCGCATCCTTCGACACTTTTCAAGGCGACTGTCTATTATCGTACATACGATGTCACAGACCTGCTCAAGAAGGGGACCAACAGCCTCGGGGTGATTCTGGGCTGCGGCCGGTATCAGACCACTTCGGTCTGGTATCTGCGTTGTGTCACCGATCCGCGCATGAAGCTCTGCCTCAAGGTACGCTACAAGGACGGCGGCGAGGAGTCTTTTGTCAGCGACAGCTCCTGGATGGTCACTTCTGACGGCCCTATAGTCTCCAACAACGAATTCGACGGGGAGAAGTATGATGCCCGCCGCGAGCTCGGCAGATGGGATGTCAAGGGCTATAAGATGTCGGACTCCTGGGTCAAGGCAGATGTGATGGAGGACCCTGCCGGCAGGATGCTGGCGGTGCCGGTCGATGATATTGCCGTGCAGGACGAAATCGTGCCTGTGAGCATCAAGGCTATGGATGACGGCAGGTGCATAGTCGACATGGGTCAGAACATGGCCGGTTATCTCAAGGTCAGGCTGCAGGGGCGCAAGGATGTCCCTGTGGTGATGAAGTTCGCCGAGCATCTGACGGCGGACGGCAGCACGGTCGACATGGCCAACCTGCGTGACGCGGAGGCGACCGACATCTATACTCCGGCCAGGAACGGCGGGTTCGAGTGGGAGCCGCTTTTCACCACCCATGGTTTCCGTTTCGTGGAGATCTCAGGTCTGGCCAGGAATCCTGAGACTTCGGACATTGTCGGCAAGGTGGCTTATGACAAGATGGAGACCCTGGGCAGTTTCCGTTGCTCGGATGACAGGCTCAACAGATTGTACAGCAACATGTTCTGCGGCATCAGGAGCAACTATCGAGGAATGCCGGTCGATTGTCCTCAGCGTGACGAGCGCCAGGGATGGATGGGGGACAGAGGTGCCACGCTCTGGAGTGAGCCGTATGTATTCGGTTGCGACCGTCTGTATTCCAAGTGGATGAAGGATATCTTCGACTCGATGCACAAGAAGGGGCGCATCTCCATCGTGTCTCCGCGCAACTGGACCATCTACAACAATGACATAGCTTCTTCGGAGGTGTTCCTGTACATCGCGGACATGCTCTATACCCGTTTCGGCGACGACAGTGGCATCGTGACTTATTATCCTGCGATGAAGAAGTGGTTCGACCATGTGACGGAGATGAATCTGCATGATGGCATATACACGATGAAGCATGATGAGTATTGTGACTGGTGCTGTCCTCCGGAGTCGCCGGAAATCATCCATTCGAAGGATCCTGTGCGGCTTACTGACAGCGAGGTGATCCATACCGGTCTGCTTTGTGATGCTATCAGGTATATGATCAAGTTTGCGCGTTATACCGGCAATGATGCCGATGTCCCGGCTTATGAGCAGATGCTGGCGGAGGTCAGGCAGGCGTACAATGACAAGTTCTTCGACGGCTGGACTGCGCGTTATTCCAACAACACCATGACTGCCAACCTTGTGCCGCTCGCCATGGGCATCGTGCCGGACGGGCGTGAGGCTGATGTGGTTGCGAATATTGTGGATGTGATCGAGAATACCTACGGGGGGCATCTGTGTGTGGGTAATGTGGGTATCAGGTTCTTGATGCAGTCGCTTACGCACAATGGCCATGCCGAGCTGGCATACAGGCTTGCAACGCAGGATACGTATCCTGGTTGGGGTTATATGATCAAGAAGGGTGCGACGACTGTCTGGGAGCTTTGGAATGGAGATACGGCGGAGGCTTCGATGAATTCGGAGAATCATGTGATGATGATCGGCGACCTGCTGGCGTGGTATTTCGAGGATCTGGCTGGAATCAGGTGTGCTGCGGATGCTGTGGCGTTCGACAAAGTGGAGATGGAGCCTTGTTTCCCGGAGGAGCTGGAGTGGGTTTTGGCTTCTCATAAGTCGCCTTATGGGGTGATTTCGAGTGAGTGGCATCGTGATGGGGATAGTCTGGATTGGAGTATCGTCTTGCCGGTGCATACGACGGCTGTTGTCAGGGTGCCGGCGGCGTTCCGTGTGGATGTGGCGGGGCTTGATGCTTCCGAGGAGGGTGGCATGACCGTCATCACTCTTGGTCCGGGCAGGCATCGTCTGCTCTCGGCCCGGTAGCCGCTGTTGCTGCCGATTGTGGGCCCCTCCCATTCAGGCGGCTGAATCTCGCGGCTGCGCAGCTGCCTTCAGGGCGCAAAAGTCTCCCCCTCGCTCCGCTCGGAAATGCGCCCTTCAGGCACAGCTCCGCCGCTGTTCCCGCCGCCATAGAGCGGATGGCAGTCCTCCGCCAGGAACCATGCCATTCCGGCGGGCTAAAGCCCTGCTGCATGGGCCGCAAGCATAAAAATGCTTGCTGTAAACACCCTTGCGACCTCGGCAATGTAAGAGGGAGGACCGTGAGCGGAGCGAACGGTGGGGTCGAGCGAAGCGAGACGTTCCTGGCGGAGGGACTGCCGGAGCTCGCAAAAGCGGCGGCAAGGAAAGGGACAAATGATATGGAAAAGGATTAAATGAAAGAGATATGGATAGAAGACATTTTTTAGGAGGATTGTTCGCCGCGGGCGGACTGCTCATGGTGGATAAAGGAACGATTCTCGATGCAGCCTGCAAGGGCGGCAGGAAAAGCTCCAAGGAAGAAGACGTCGTGGTGATCCTTTCAGACCTCCACGCCAACCCGGACGGCTACCAGTCCGACAAGCTGAAAGCCGCCGTCGACTCCATTCTCAAGATGAAACCGCTCCCACGCGAGGTGATAGCGTTCGGAGACGTGGCATACCTCAGGGGCAAGGAAGAAGAATACAAGAACGTCAAACGCATCCTGGCACCGCTGGAAGCCGCCGGCATCGGCCTGACCCTCGGCATGGGCAACCACGACCGCAGGGAAAACTTCTCCAAAGTGTTCCCGGAGCAGGCCGCCAAGTCCAAGCTCGGCGACAGGATGGTATATGTCGTCGAAGGCAGATATGCAGACATCATACTGCTAGATTCGCTCAACCAAGGCGAAGACAACACCACCTGGATCGTCGCAGGCACTATGGACGAAAACCAGAAAGAATGGCTCGCAAACACGCTGGCGACATACAAGAAGCCGGTCTTCGTGGCTTCCCACCACCCGATCCACGAACTCGGCATAAGCCGCATTCTGCTCGAAAGCCCGACCTGCGCCGGATACCTGTACGGCCACAATCACGAATGGAAGACAGGCTGGATACATATCAACTACAGTGACAGACGCATCATACGCACGCTCTGCATGCCTTCGACCGGCCACTGGGGAGACATCGGCTTCGTCACCTTCCGCATGGGGCCGACCCAAGCCGTCGCAGAACTCACCATGACAGACTTTTTCTTCCCGAAGCCGTTGAAGCCGGGGGAGGAGAAACCTGTGGATTGGGACGAAATCATATCAGAAAAACAGAACCAAAGCTGCATATTCAATTATAGATGAGAAGACTTCAGAAACTGGCATTCCTTCTGACTTTGACCGCTTTCCCTATTTGCGGCTCCGCCCAGACTTTCGACCTAGATGCGTATATCTCCGATGCGTTGAAGGCTGCGGGAGTCACGGCTGTCGGAGATAAGCCCGCAGCCGGAAATCCGGATGCCAAGGCATTCAATGACAAATACTTGACCTGTCACAGGGGAACAGCGCTCGTGGACAAGCCTCATTGGCTCTTCCCGGACGATGTGTTCTACGGCGACAACTCCGCCACCGCAAACCTCCTTGCCCTGAATCTTGGACTTGTGCCGGAGGATTGCCACGAAGAAGTGCTCAAGAACCTCGTCACGGACATCATCAGGCTCAACGGAGGTCATTTCAAGGGCGATGAGCGGGTGCTCGGCATCGTGCTGCCGACCCTCTCCGCAGAAGGCCGGAGCGATGTCGCCAATCTGCTGACCTACAGGGATCCGGCCATCTTGGCGCCTTTTATTCCGCAGTGGCGCAGGACCGTGCTCGCCGGCATTCCCCAGGAAGGTATGCGGTTCGAGGCCGACTTCAGCATAGCCAGCCTCGAGAATGTGGACGAAAGCGCCGAGACGGCTCTTGGCACAGTCAGGAGCCGATGGCACAAAGACCTGATGCATGCGGACTGGGAGATTTCCATCCCTGAAGGAACCGAGGCGGAGGTGGCGGTACGGGTCTCTTCGAAGAAGCAGGTCCGCCACGGCAGGGGAGTGAAGTATCTTGGAGCGGAAGATGGCTGCCAGATATGGCGCATGAAGGGCGGAGAGCAGCATTTCGACATTGATTTCGACCTTCCGGAGCATATTGCGGACCAGCGTTTCCTCTTCGAGAAGCATGATTTCCCGACCTGCCATTCGTCGTCCATCACCCAGCTCGCCGGCGGCGACCTGCTCGCAGTTTTCACCGGTGGGCAGAACGAAGCGGCGCCTGACACGAGGGTCTATCTCACGCGCAAGGCAAAAGGCTCGCCTGAGTGGGAGCCGATACGCGAAATGACACACAGTGCCCTCGCCGAGGGCCTGAAATACAGCACCTACAACCCTGTCATATACCAGAATCCCGCCGGCGAAGTGCTGCTTTTCTACCACACGTCCGAGGAAGGGAAGCCTTGCTACCTCATGAAGTCGGCCGACGGAGGCAGGACCTGGAGCGCCGCCGAACGTCTTCCAGAGGGCGTCAAGGGCCCGGAGAGAGCTCAGCCGCTGATGGTCGGCGACCGGATGATCTGTCCTGGTGATGCTGGCCGCCGCTATGTCATCCGCCCGCTTTTCAGCATGACGGAGGATGGAGGCAAGACCTGGACTGCGGTGGGTCCGTCAAGCGCCGAATACAGCATTGCATCCAACAACCGCAAGCCCGGCCGCGTAGGGGAGAACTTCGATGTGCCGGCGGACAACGTTCCGAGGGAGCGCGCGTTCGAGATCCTGGCGTCCATCCAACCGGCCGTCCTGGTGCACAGGAACGGGCTTCTGCAAGCCCTGACGCGTACCTGCCATGGCAAGCTCGGCTGCGTCTGGAGCTATGACGGCGGCAAGACCTGGGGCCACGAATACCTCACCGACATACCGAACAACAATTCCGGATTCACCGCGATAACCTTGCGCGACGGACGTTTCGCGATGGTTTTCAATGACTTCGAGTCCCTCCCCGGCGCTCCGCGCTGGGAGCATATGAACGCCCGTACTCCGCTGACTCTCGCAATCTCGGAAGACGGCATCAAGTGGACCAAGGTGATGGACATCGAGACAGGTCCGATCCACAACAACGCTTTTCCGAGCGGGTACTGCTACCCGAACATGATAGAAGGGGATGACGGTTGTCTGCATCTGGTATATACCTGGCAGCGCCGGAGGATCAAATATGTGAAAATCAAACTGTAAAAGATATGGATACGATCAAACACAGCCTTCTGGAGGCTCAGCGGGAGCTCGAGGAGTTCATCGCCGCGCCTGATACGGTGGAGTGCATTTCGGCCGCGGCCGGGGTGATGTCGGACTGCCTTGCATCCGGCGGCAAGATCCTGAGCTGCGGCAACGGCGGCTCGCTCTGCGATGCGACACATTTCGCCGAGGAGCTCACCGGCCGGTACAGGGGCAACAGAAGGCCTTATCCGGCCATGTCCTGCAACGATCCGGCATATCTGACCTGCACGGCCAACGATTTCTCCTACGAGGAGGTTTTCTCCCGTTGGGTGGAAGCCTTCGGCAAGCCGGGTGACGTGCTGCTTGGCATCAGCACCTCCGGGACATCCGCCAACGTGGTGAAGGCCGCAGAGGCAGCCAAGGCGCTCGGGATGAAGGTTGTGGGGTTGACCGCGGTGGGGGAGACTCCGCTCAAGGCGCTTTCCGATGTGTGCGTCTGCGCTCCCAAGGCTCCTCATTCCGACCGCATCCAGGAGATCCATATCAAGGTCATCCACATACTCATAGAAGCCATAGAAGAAGCTCTTGGCGTATCATAACTCAGGAACAGTCATAGGATATGAACAGGAAAGAATTGATTGCGGCCGCCGGCAAGGCGCTTGATGCCGCTCAGTCCAAGACAATAGTGCTGGTCGGTGATTTCTGTCTCGACGTGTATTTCCACATCGACAGCGCCGATCTCGAACCATCTCTCGAGACGGGCTTGATGGTCCGTCGCGTCAACACGCTCAAGGATTCGCTGGGTGGCGCGGGCAATGTTTTCGCCAACCTGCGTGCTCTGGGAGTGGGCAGGGTCATCCCTGTCGGAGTGATCGGTCCGGATCTGTTCGGCTCCGAGATGCAGCGCCTTCTCGTCGCTGCCGGCTCCTCCACCGCTTCCTGCGCAATCTCAGCGGAAGGAGCTGCCGCGGCCGGCACGCTTCCCGAACGGAGTGAGGAGGAAATTTCTGCGTGCCGGTGTGGCAGTTCCAGCAGCGAAGTGGCGCAGGAGAAGCTGTATGTGCAGCAGGTAGGATGGACCACTCCGGCCTACATGAAGCCGATTCTCGACGGCAAGGAACAGGAACGCATCGACACCGGCCTCGGCAACCGCATCAGCGAGCAGACGGTCGACGCCCTGCTCGCGAGGCTCGAAACGGCAATGCAGACGGCCGACGTGGTGATGATCAACCAGCAGCTCGAGGGATCCATCTACACCGACCGCTTCATCGCCGGTCTCAACGCACTTGCGGCCGCCAACCCGGAGGTCAGGTTCATCGTGGATGCACGCACGATGCAGAACCGGTTCCACGGCATGTGGCACAAGTTCAACACCCACGAAGTGGCCGCCGAGGCCGGAATCGCTCTCGACCCTATGGCGAGCGATCTCCCGGCAGATGAGATCAAGCCGCTGATGCTCAAGTATTTCGAACTGACAGGCGACCCGCTGATCGTCAGTCGCGGCCAGTACGGCGCTCTTGCATTCGACGGGAAGGAGTTCTATTCGGCCGACGGCATCTCTTTCCTCACCGAGCTTGATACCGTGGGCGCGGGAGACAGCTTCTTCGCCGGATTCGCGCTGTCGCTTTCTGCCGGACTCGATGTCGGCACAGCGCTGGCCATAGGCAACGGTGTGGCTGGCGTGACGGTGCAGAAGCTCCACCAGACGGGTACCAGCAGCCCGGCCGAGCTTCTCGACCTGCTTTCGACCTGCGATTATACATACAATGCCGACGCCAATCCGGTCTTGATGGATACTCCGTTCAAGATGGAGGCCGTGTCCGACTGGGCGCGGATCAGTTCCAGACCTGCGGTCGAATATGCTGTGTTCGACCACGACGGCACCATTTCCGTGTTGCGCGAGGGCTGGGAGGAAGTGATGGAGGAGTGCATGGTCGATGCCATCACCGGCGGTCGTGAAGTGAGTTCCGACGAGGTCGCCCGCATCCGCCGGCATTGCCGCGAGTTCATAACCCGCAGCACAGGCATCCAGACCATCAACCAGATGGTGATGCTCACCGGCATCGTGCGCGACTGGGGGCTGGTTCCGGAATCCGAGATCAAGACCGCCAAGGAGTACAAGGCAATCTACAACGAGGCGCTGATGAAGCATATCGCGCATCGCTTGGAAATGGTCGAAAAAGGCATCCTGCCGCCGTCAGGTGCGACTATGGCCGGTAGTGTGCAGCTGCTCAGGAAACTTGCGGAGGCGGGGGTGAAGATATACCTCGCCAGCGGTACGGACGTGGAGGACGTGCGGCATGAGGCCACGCTGCTCGGGTATGCCGACTGCTTCACGGGAGGCATTTTCGGCTCGGTCGGAGATGTGAAGAACGACCCGAAGCGGCAGGTGCTGCGTGACATACTCACGAAAGAGGGAGTGGATATGAACAAGCTTGTCATCTTCGGCGACGGTCCGGTCGAGATGCGTGAGGCGCACGACAACGGCGCGCTGGCGTTCGGCGTGCTGAGCAACGAGACCCGCCGCTACGGCTGGAACCAGGCCAAGCGCGGCCGCCTGCTGCATGCCGGAGCGGACATCCTCGTCCCGGATTTCCTCGAATACGACAAGATCGCGGATTTCCTGCTCAAACGATAATTCCATGGAAAAGAACATCAGCCGTAGGCAGTTCATCAGGGGGCTGGCCGGCACAGGGGCGCTGGTCGCCGTATCGAGCCTCCCGGCGCTGGCCCAGGAGCCGGAAGTAGAAGACCGTCTTGGCCTCTTTGGCAAGAGGGAGAGGCACGAAAGGCTCGGTCTGAGCTGTTCTGTGGTCGAAATCGGCCTGGAACACCCGTTTTCGGTAATGCACATATCGGATGTGCATCTTGCGGAGGCATATCCGCATGAGAGCGAGACCAAGCTCTATCTGAAGAAGAGACGCAATGTGACTTTCGGTGGATTGCAGGAGCTGGCGTTGAGGGATTCTTTGGCCTGGGCCCGGGAAAACGTGGATTACATAGTGTTGACCGGGGACCTCATAGATTGGCAGAGCGAGGCCAATTTCGACCTTGTCCGCAAGTATTTCGGGGAGGGGATGACCGGTTCCATGGGCAACCACGAATTTTCTCCGGACATGTGGCTGGGCGACATCAAGGAGCAGCATACCGAGGAATACAAGGACCTTTCCAGGGAGCGTCTCGCCAAGGTTTTTCCGTTCGACCTGCAGTTCTGCTCACAGATCGTGAACGGTGTGAATTTCATCACCATCGACAATGTGTATGGTTATGTGGTCCAGAGCCAGGTGGACAGGTTCAAGGCGGAGGCCGCGAAGGGCCTGCCTATCGTGCTCTGCATGCATGTGCCGTTCTATACAGACACATTGTGGCGCATCAACAGGCGTTTCTGGGATCTGGCGGGCAAGAAGTATACGGATAGCGCCTTGCCGGAGGTTGTCGGGGAATATCAGGTCCAGCGGGAAGATCCTGTCACAAGGGATTTCATCGCATATCTGAAGGAGGAACCGTTGCTCAAGGCGATACTTGCAGGTCATCTGCATTTCAATGCCGAAGTGCCGTTTTCTCCTTCGGCGACAGAATACCTTGTCGGGGGCAATTTCCTTTTCCAGGCACGCGAAATCCTGTTTGTCTAGCATGTCTCCATTCTGCCCGGCTTCTCCGTTCCGCAAAAGCTTTGCTTCCTGGGCCCGGCTTCTCCGTTCCGCAAAAGCTTTGCTTCCTGGGCCCGGCTTCTCCGTTCCGCAAAAGCTTTGCCGGAGACAGACCAGGCCCTCCCACTCCGTGGGCCCCTCCCTCTAGAGCCGAGGGCGGCTAGTCTGTCTCCGGCAAACTTTTGTCTCCACTATCAGCCGGGCTGTAGAAGTTCCGCCTTCTTTTCCGCTATGCTAATCCGGCATAACAACTGATTTCTATATCGTCCATTCCTCTGTGGACAATATTTAGCCAATTCTTTTCCCGTTCCCATTCCGGCAACAAACGGCCGGATTATTTCCCGTTTTGTCTCTGATGTCTTTAACTGAAAAAGGTTGACTCACAAATGAAGGGTTAATCTTTATGAAAATTCACACTGAACTACAGCGGAAGTACTATCATCAAGTGATAGAAATCCACCAGAAGACAGGGCTTTCAGCGTACAAGATTGAAAAAA